>JAOACV010000429.1 GCA_026417675.1 Verrucomicrobiia bacterium | reverse complement strand
ATCCAGTTCAACGCCAATGCGGACGGCACCTTCACGCCGCTGCCGGCCAAACACGTGGACACCGGCGCGGGCTTCGAGCGCGTCAGCGCCATCATCCAGTGCACGAAGAACTTCACCGACTTCAGCGGCATCATCTCCAACTACGAGACCGACATCTTCCGGCCGCTCTTTGACCGGCTGGAGCAGCTCAGCGGCAAGCGCTATGGATCGACGTTGCCCGCCGGCCAGTCTGAAATCTCAAATCCGCAATCTCAGATTGCTTTGGACGTGGCTTTCCGGGTTATTGCCGACCACATCCGATGCCTGAGCTTCGGCATCGCCGACGGCATTCTGCCGGGCAACGAGGGTCGCGGCTACGTCCTGCGCCGCATCCTGCGCCGGGCGGTGCGCTACGGCCGGTTCCTGGGTTTCCACGAGCCGTTCTTCTACAAACTGGTGGACGTGCTGGCGCGGACGATGGGCGATGTGTTCCCCGAAGTGCGCCGACGGCAAACGATGATTGAGAAAATCCTCCGCGCCGAGGAGGAGAACTTCAACCGCACGCTCGACCGCGGCATTGAACTGCTCGACCAAGCCATCGCCGAGTGCCAAGGCGGCGTGCTCGATGCGGTCACGGCGTTCAAGCTCTACGACACCTACGGCTTCCCGCTGGACCTGACGGAGTTGATGTGCCGCGAGCAGGGCCTGAAGGTGGACGTGACGGGCTTCGAGCGGCTGATGGAGCAACAGCGCGAGCGCGCGCGCCAAGACCACGAGCGCAAAAAAACCGCCATCACGGTCGCGGACGAGGGGTTGCAGATCGAACCGACGAAGTTCATCGGTTACGACCATCTGGAGGCCGAGGCGCTGGTCGAGGCGATCGCGCCCGGCGCGCAGGCATCGAGTCTCGAGATCATCCTGGATCGCACGCCCTTCTACGCCGAGATGGGCGGCCAGGTCGGCGACACCGGCCTGCTGCACGTGCCGGGCCATGACTGGAGCGAGCTGGGCCGGCTGGAAGTGACCGACACGCAACGGCACGGCGAATTGCACGTGCATCGGGCCAGGCTGGTCAGCGGGCGCGCCCCGGAAGTCGGCGAGGGCGTGCGCGTGGCCGTGGACGCGGCGCGGCGCGCGAACATCCAACGCCATCACACGGCCACGCACCTGTTCCACTGGGCGCTCCACGAGGTCGTCAGCCGGGAGGCCCGCCAGCGCGGCTCGCTGGCCGCGCCGGACCGGATGCGCTTCGATTTCAACCATCACGAGCACCTAACCCCGCAGCAGATCGCCGACATCGAACGGCTGGTCAACGAGCGCATCCGGGAGAACGCGCCGGTGTATGGGTTCGAGGTGCCCTACCGCGACATCAAGGGCAACCCGAAGGTGATGCAGTTCTTCGGCGAGAAATACGGCGACGTGGTGCGCGTGATCCAGATCGGCGGCCATCCCGGCCGGTTCGACGGTTTCGCGCTGGAACTCTGCGGCGGCACGCACACCCGGAACACCGGCGACATCGGCGCCTTCAAGATCGCCAGGGAATCCGCCATAGCCGCCGGCGTGCGTCGCGTCGAGGCGGCCGCGGGACAGTTCGCGCTGGAGTTGATCGAGAAGCTCCAGGCGCACGAGCAGAAGGAGGCCGAGTTGGCGAAGGCCCGCGAACTGGAGAAGGAGCAGGCCAAAGAGCGTCAGGCCCGGATGCAGCGCGAGGCCCCTGCGATTGCCGCGCAACTGGTTGCCAAGGCGGCTCAAGCGGGCGGCATCCGCGTCGTCACGGGAAACCTCGGCGATGCCAACACGGAGCTGCTGCGGTTGGTCGTGGATGCGTTGAAGCCCGTGCTGCCCAGCGGCATCGCGGTCCTCGGCGGCGTCAGCGAAGGTAAGGTGTGCCTCATCGGCTACGTCACGCCCGACTTGGTGAAACAGGGCAAACACGCCGGCAAGATCGTCGGCGCGATCGCGAAACTCTGCGGGGGCGGCGGCGGCGGCCGGCCCGATCTCGCGCAGGCTGGCGGCAAGGCCCCGGCGAGGCTGGAAGAGGCGCTCCGGGCGGTCGCCGGGCTGGTCGGATGAAGCGGGGTGGCGGTTCGTCGCAATTTTTGACTTTCAGGCGTTCGCGCATATAGTTCCGCGCTTGGACGCCGCCCCGCGTGGATGTGAAACGCAGCCGTCAAGGAGCGGCGCGGTTCAGGGTTCCAGAGAGAATCAGCATGACGATCTGTATTCGCAGGCCGACGAATTGAAGAGCGAGCATGAGTCCGTTTCCGAACGTTGATCCGATTCCCTTGCCGGCGCCGGTGTGGTTGTTCAAGGCGCTGCACGTGGTCACGCTGGCGCTGCATTTCTGCGCCGTGGAATTGTTGCTCGGCGGACTGCTCGTGGCAACTTGGCTGAGTCTGCGCGGCGGCCCACTGCGGCTCAACGCGGCGTCGTCGCTGGCGCGGCGGCTGCCGATCGTGATGACCTACGTGATCAACCTCGGCGTCCCACCCCTGTTGTTCGCCCAAGTGCTCTACGGCCGTGCGCTCTACACCAGCAGCGTGCTGATCGGCGCATGGTGGTTCGCGGTAATTCCCCTGCTGATGGCGTGTTACTGGTTGATCTACCGGTTCAACGCCGCGACGGAGCGCGGTCGCAGCGCGTGGTGGCTGGGCGCGCTGGCGTGGCTGATTGCGGGGGCCATCGCGAGGATTTACTCGACGAACATGACGCTGATGATCCGGCCGGAGGTCTGGCAGGGCATGTATGCCGCGTCGGCCCTCGGCGCGCAGTTTCCCCCGCACGATCCGACGTTGGCGCCGCGCTGGCTGTTCATGCTGTCGGGCGGGCTGGTGTTCGCGGGCTTGTGGATGGTGTGGCTGGCGGGCCGCAAACAAATCGAGGCCGACGTGCGTGGGTTCCTGTCCTCGCGCGGCGGCTGGCTGGCGCTGGCGGGCGTGGGCGCCCAGTTGGCGGCGGCGCACTTTGTCTTTCACAACCAGCCGGAAAACGTCCGCGCCGGACTGGCTGCGAACGCGTTCTACCTGTTCGCCGGCTTCGGATGGTTCGGAGCGGCCGCGTTGATTGCGCTGACGGGGGCGTGGGCCGGGCTGAAAAAACCGACGGCGCCGGCGGCGGGCTGGCTCGCCGCGGCATTGGGTCTGGTTGCCGCGCTGAGCTTCGCAACGTTCCGCGATGGGCTGCGGGACGTGACGCTGCTGGCCAAGGGCTATGATGTGTGGCAGCGGACGGTAGTGACCAACTGGGGCGTGGTGGTGTTGTTCCTGGGGTTGTTCGTCGCCGGCTTGGTTACGCTGGGCTGGCTGATTTCGGTCATGCTCCGCGCGAAACCGGTTTCGGAGAAGGTGGCCTGATGAATGATGCGGCTTCCCCTCCCGACAACGATGCGGTCAGGAACAACGGCCTCTCCCGCCAGACCTTTCTGTATGTGACGCTGGGCGGCGCGGGCGTGGTC
>JAOACV010000428.1 GCA_026417675.1 Verrucomicrobiia bacterium | reverse complement strand
ATAAGAGACAGGTTCAGATCGTCGATCAGGCCGTCCTTGGTGCCCTCGATGATGTAGCGGGCCAGGCGCTCGTCGAGCGGAAGCTGCGCGGCGGACTTCTTTTCCTTTGCGCGCGCCTTGCGGAAGAACTCGGTGATGGCCAAACCCGACAAGGCCACGCGCAGGCGGGCGCCGGGCGGCTCGTTCATCTGGCCATAGACCAGCGCGATTTTGGATTTGGCGAGGTCCTTCTGATTGATGACGCCCGCCTCGGACATTTCGTGGTAGAGGTCGTTGCCCTCGCGCGAACGTTCGCCGACGCCCGCGAACACGGAGAGACCGCCGTGGAGCTTGGCGATGTTGTTGATCAGCTCCATGATGACCACGGTCTTGCCGACGCCCGCGCCGCCGAAGGTGCCGACCTTGCCGCCCTTGAGGATCGGGCAGATGAGGTCAATGACTTTGATGCCGGTGACCAGAATCTGCGGCGTGACGGCCTGCTCGGTCAGCGAGGGGGCGGGGCGATGAATCGGATACCGTTTCTGCGTGTGGACCGGCCCGCGCTCGTCCACGGGTTCGCCAATGACGTTGAACACGCGGCCAAGCACC
Organism: Verrucomicrobiia bacterium; assembly: GCA_026417675.1. Taxonomy (GTDB): domain Bacteria; phylum Verrucomicrobiota; class Verrucomicrobiia; order CAIQCK01; family CAIQCK01; genus JAOACV01. Next base: position 2,847 of record JAOACV010000428.1, on the reverse strand, counting down.
TCGTCGCCAACGGGCATGGTGATCGGCTCGCCCGCGTCCACGACTTCCATGCCGCGCCGGAGACCCTCGGTGGCGCCCATGGCGACGGACCGGACCCAGTTGTCGCCGAGATGCTGTTCGACTTCGAGCGTCAGGCGCGTGGTCTTGCCCGCGACGGGAAACTCGACGGTCAGCGCGTTGTAGATCGCCGGCAGTTTCTCCGGAAACTCGACGTCCACAACGGGACCGATGACTTGAACGATTCTGCCTTTGTTCATCTGTGTTTCGCTTTCATCCCAGCGCCATTTGCGCCGTGCTGATTTCCAAGAGTTCGTTGGTGATGGCGGCCTGGCGCATCTTGTTGTAGTCGAGCGTCAGGTCCTTGATGAGCTGCTCGGCGTTTTCGGTGGCGTTCTTCATCGCCACCATGCGCGCGCTGTGCTCGCTGGCGCGCGCCTCAAGCAGGATGTGATACATCTCGAAATTGAGGTAGTGCGGCAGCAACGCGCCCATGACTTCCTTCGCGGACGGCTCGAAAGCAAAGAGGGTGGCGGCTGCCGAGGGCGCGCTCCCTCGCGCGCCGCCGGCGGCCGTCACAGCCGGGCGTTCGCCGACGGGCAGCAGTGTCCACTGTTCAGGCGTTTGCGTCAGTGTGCTGACAAACTTGGTGAACAGAACATCCACGCGGTCCACCTCGCCTTTGAGGAACAACTCCTTCGCGAACTTCGCGATGGCGCGCGCCTCGTCGAAGCTCGGCACATCCTTGTAGGGGAACTCCGCGACGAGCCGCCGCTTGGTGCGGCCGAGGAACTGCGCGCCCTTGCGGCCCACGGCGATGAATTGGGTGTTGTCGCGGTCGAACTTGGCCGCTTCGCGCAACAGGTTGGCGTTGAGGCTGCCGCAGAGGCCGCGGTCGGTCGTGACCAGGATGACCCCTCGCTGCCGGACCTCGCGCACATGCATTTCAGGCGCGGCGATGTCAGCCTCGTCCGCCGCCAAAGCCCTCAGCACTTCGTCCATGGCTTGGGCATAAGGCCTCCCCGCCAGCGCAGCCTGCTGGGCCTTGCGCATCTTCGAGGCGGCCACCATCTGCATCGCCCGGGTGATCTGGGCGGTGTTTCTGACCGACTTGATTCGCCGGCGTATGTCGCGTGTGCTCGGCATGAATCAGCGATACGTTTGCTTGAACTCCGTCACCGCCGCCTTGATCTCGGCGACGAGGGCGTCGTTGAGGGCCTTCTCCTTCAGAATCCGGGCCATCAACTCCGGTTTCCGGCTCGTGAGATAATCGGCCATCTTGAGCTGGCAGTCCTTGACCTTGTCCACCGGCACGTCGTCGAAGAAGCTGTTCTGCACCGCCCACATGACGGCGACTTGAATCTCCACGGGCACCGGGTTGTATTGCGGCTGCTTGAAGATCTCGACGATGCGCCGGCCGCGTTCGAGCTGGGCCTGCGTCTTCGCGTCGAGTTCGCTGCCGAACTGCGCGAACGCCGCCAGTTCGCGGAACTGCGCGAGGTCGAGCTTCACACGACCGGCGACCTGTTTCATCGCCTTGACTTGCGCCGAAGAGCCGACGCGAGAGACCGAGAGACCGACGTTGATGGCGGGCCGGATGCCCTGATAGAAAAGGCCGCTCTCCAGATAAATCTGGCCGTCGGTGATGGAGATGACGTTGGTGGGGATGTAGGCCGACACGTCGCCGGCCTGCGTCTCGATGATCGGCAGCGCGGTCAGCGAGCCGTTACCGTGCTGTTCGTTCATGCGCGCGGCGCGCTCCAGCAGGCGGCTGTGCAGGTAGAACACGTCGCCCGGATACGCCTCGCGGCCGCTGGGCCGCTTCAGCACCAGCGACACTTGGCGATAGGCCACGGCGTGCTTGGAGAGATCGTCGTAGATGATCAACGCATCCATGCCGTTGTCCATGAACCATTCGCCCATCGCACAGCCGGCGAACGGGGCGAGATACTGCATTGTGGCCGAGTCGGACGCGCTCGCCTTGAGCACGATGGTGTAAGGCATCGCGCCGTGTTCCTCCAACGTGCTGACGACGCGGGCGATGTTGGACTGCTTCTGGCCGACCGCGACGTAGATGCAATAGAGCGGCCGGTAGGACTTGTCGCCGGCCTGCTCGGCGGCGCGATTGAGCCGCGCTTGGTTGATGATCGTGTCAATGCAGATCGTGGTTTTGCCGGTGGCCCGGTCGCCGATGATCAATTCGCGCTGGCCGCGGCCGATGGGGATCATCGCGTCAATGGCGACGATGCCGGTTTGCACGGGCTGGTTGACCGAGCGGCGCTTGATGATGCCCGGCGCAATCTTCTCCACGGGGTAAGCGCTGTCGGCCTTGATCGGCCCTTTGCCGTCCACCGGCTCGCCGAGGGCGTTGACGACGCGGCCGAGCATGCCTTTGCCCACGGGCACCTGGAGCAGTTTGCCGGTGGTGCGGACTTCACGGCCCTCTTTGATGTCGGTGTATTCGCCCAGAATAATCGCGCCGACCTCGGTCTCCTCGAGGTTCAACGCGAGGCCGGTGACGCCGTCGCCGAAGTCCAGCATCTCGTTGAGCATCGCGCCGCTGAGACCCTCGATGCGGGCGACGCCGTCGCCGATTTCGCGGACAACGCCGACGTTCTGCCGCGCCACGCCGCTCTTGGCGGCGGCGATCTGTTGCTCGATCTCTTGAAGGATGTTCGCCATAAAACCTCTCGCTGACTACAGGGATTCTCCCAGCGCGCGCAGCCGCTGGCGCGAGAACACGGCAGCCAGCGCCTGCGCGGCCCGCGTCGGCGCCTCACTGGCCGGCCGGGCCGGCTCCTGCACGCCCAGTGCCAGCAGCAGCACGCACAGCCCCACCGGCACCACCTG
>JAOACV010000427.1 GCA_026417675.1 Verrucomicrobiia bacterium | reverse complement strand
GCCTCGAAGCGTTCGTGCAGGCTGTGATCATCTACGCGGCGGGCAAGACGTTTCTGTGGCCGGCGACGCTGGCCGTCGCGGCGGGGCTTCGCACGAGGGGCGGGGCGCTGACGTTGAATCTGTTGAGCGGCTCGGCGTTGCTGGCAGCGGGCTTGATCAGCGTGCCGGCGCTGGGCCTGGCCTGGGACCGTCATGCAGTGAACCGGCTGAAAGAGAATGCGCCGGAGGTTGCCGCGCGTTATGTGGCCGAAGAAACGCCGTGGTTCCCGCTGTGCCCACGCGGCGGTTTGGACGGCGCCCGTCTTGCCGCTGCCAACGCCGATGGCGATCCGATCAGCCGAAACGTGGTCGCGTTGAGGAAGTCGGGCCGGTCCTTCCAGAATCAGCCCGCGATTCGGCGACAGGCGGAATGGTGGTCCGAGGCCAGCGCCACCGCCGAGAAAGACTACAAAAAGGCACTCGAGGCGAGCCGCCACGGCATCCGCGTCGCCCTGCAATGGCTGGTGCCGGTGCCAGTGGCGATGGCGCTGCTCTATTACGGGTTGCGTATTTACCTCAGCCACCGGTTGCTCTACCGCGGCCTTTATATGGACGGCAAACAAGCCAGCGGCGGCGTCGCGGGGCCGGTGGAGTAACTCTGAAACGAATCGTCCTTTCGTTTCGCCGTCGGCTCGGTTATCAATTCGCCCGGGAGGTATGACGCCATGCTTGAGAACGTTGATCTGACGAAGGAACTGGACAAGGAAACCTTTCACAAGATGTTGCCGGGGTTGCAGGACCGGCTGCGCGATCTCGCCCACCAGATTTACGACGCGGGCATCCCGGTGATCATCGTTTTCGAAGGCTGGGACGCCGCCGGTAAGGGCACCAACATCAACCGGCTGGTCGAGCGGCTCGACCCGCGCGGCTTCAAGGTCCATCCCATCTCCGCGCCGCTGGAAGAGGAGCGGCTGCGGCCGTTTCTGTGGCGGTTTTGGAACCGGATTCCCGCGCGCGGCCAGATCGCGATTTTTGACCGGAGCTGGTATGGGCGCGTGCTGGTCGAGCGCATAGACAAACTCTGCGCGAAAGAAGAATGGCAGGCGGCCTACGGCGAGATACGTGATTTCGAGCGCCAGTTGGCTGACGACGGGACAGTGCTGGTGAAGTTCTGGCTGCACATCTCGAAGAAGGAACAACGGAAGCGGTTCGAGAAGTGCGAGACCGATCCGTTCCTGAGATGGAAAGTCGAAAAGGAGGACTGGAAGCGCCACCGTCAATACAAGAAATACTACCGCGCCGCGGAGGAGATGTTCGAGAAGACCAGCACGGCTTACGCGCCGTGGACCATCGTCGAGGCCGAGAACCGCCGGTTCGCCAGCGTCAAGGTTCTCCAAACCGTTTGCGACGCGATGGCCGAGGCGCTCAGGAAAAAGCGGGCCACGCCCGCCGCCGCGCCCGCCAAACCACCGGCTCGCGCCCGGTTGCCGATCCGCGTGCCCACAATCCTCGACAAGGTGGACCTGTCCAAGAAACTCGACAAAGACCAATACTCCAAGCAACTGAAGAAACTCCAAGTTCGCCTGCGCGAACTGGAGTTTGCAATCTACCGGCGCCGTCTGCCGGTGGTCGTGCTCTACGAAGGATGGGACGCCGCCGGCAAGGGCGGCAACATCAAGCGGCTCACCCAGACCCTCGACCCGCGCGGCTATTCCGTGATTCCCATCGCCGCGCCGACCGGCGAGGAGAAGACGCACCATTATCTGTGGCGGTTCTGGCGGCAGATTCCCAAGGCGGGGCATTTGGCCATCTTCGACCGCACCTGGTATGGGCGCGTGCTGGTCGAGCGCGTCGAGGGCTTCTGCACCGAGCAGGAGTGGAAACGCGCCTACCAGGAGATCAACGAGTTCGAAAGCCAGCTCGCGTCGTTCGGAACCGTGCTCTGCAAGTTCTGGCTCCATATCAGCAAGGACGAGCAACTACGCCGGTTCAAAGAGCGCGAAAGCACCGCCTACAAACGTTACAAGTTGACCGAGGAAGACTGGCGCAACCGCGAGAAATGGCCGCAATACGAGTTGGCCGTCGTGGACATGCTGGAGAAGACCAGCACCACTTACGCCCCTTGGACCATCGTCGAGGCCAACTGCAAATGGTATGCGCGCGTCAAGACGCTCGCCACCCTAGTCAAGGCCATCGAGCGGGGACTCAAACACGGCCAGGGGCGGACAGACAAGTAGCGGCGGCATCCACACTTCCACCATAGGCCCCAAGGCCATCCGCGGCCAAGAGCCTGCGCGCCTGTTTGCACGCGGTTTGGCGCGCTGAAGCGGCTTGACGACCATTTCCTTGGGTATGCGATGCGGTATGCATTGCCGTGATGCAGCGGAATTTCCCGCAACAACTTGCTTGACAGGACAGTGGATTTCGGGAAACTGCGCGCCCGCGTGACTATCATGACTGCTGATGCCGACAGGTCTCTTGTCAAATTCACCGTCTTCTCTTTTCCGTGAGCAACGTGTGGGCATAGCAGGCAGCGGTTTCATCGGAGAGAAATGGATCCGTGCGGGCACAAGTCCCGGACGGGCAGCGCGGTTGACTGACAACCAAGGAGCAACGACATGCCGAGGCGAAATGATGTTCACAAGGTAATGATTATCGGGTCCGGCCCCATTGTGATCGGGCAGGCCTGCGAGTTCGATTATTCCGGTTCCCAAGCCTGCAAGGCGCTCAAGAGCCTAGGCTACGAAATCGTCCTGGCCAACTCCAACCCGGCCACAATCATGACCGATCCCGGCATGGCCGACGCGACTTACATCGAGCCGTTGAACCTCGCCTCCATGACCAAGATCATCGAGAAGGAGCGGCCCGACGCGTTGCTGCCCAACCTCGGCGGCCAGACCGGCCTCAATCTCTCCTCCGAGCTAGCCAAGGCCGGCGTGCTGGACAAATACGGCGTCAAGGTCATCGGCGTGAACGTGGACGCCATCAAGCGCGGCGAGGATCGCATCGCGTTCAAGGAGACGATGCAGCGGCTCGGCATCCCCATGCCCGACAGCGACCCCGCCTACAGCGTCGAGGAGGCGGAGAAGATTGCCGCGCGCCTCGGCTATCCCGTGGTCATCCGGCCTGCCTACACACTCGGCGGCACGGGCGGCGGGCTGGTCTATAACGTTGAGGAATTGCGCACCGTCGCCAGTCGCGGTCTGGCGGCGAGTATGATTCATCAGATTCTGGTCGAGGAGTCGGTGCTGGGCTGGGAGGAATTGGAATTGGAGGTCGTCCGCGACGCCAAGAACCAGATGATCACCGTCTGCTTCATCGAGAACGTGGACGCGATGGGTGTGCACACGGGCGATTCCTATTGCGTCGCGCCGATGCTGACGATTGCGCCGGAATTGCAAAAGAAGTTGCAGGACTATTCCTATCGCGTCGTCGAGGCCCTGTCTCTTATACACA
>JAOACV010000426.1 GCA_026417675.1 Verrucomicrobiia bacterium | reverse complement strand
GTGTATAGGAACGCGCACTGTGTCTGTGCCAACGTTGATGACCAAGCTTGGAGGCGTGCGCCTGGCAATACTGCTGGGTGCGGTGTGTGCTCTCGCGCAGGAGCCTTTGCCGCTCCCGCCGACGCCAGCGACACCACCGCCGCCGCCTGCGCCGCAGGCGAAGAAACCGGCGAAGCCCCAGGTCACCATTCCAGTCAAGATCGAGGTGGCGGAGGACGGCTCTCTGCGGATGGACCAGGCGACGAGCATCGCCTACGCCGAGAAGGACGTGGTGGTGACTTACGGCGACTTGAAGGTGACCTGCGACCGCGCCCGCTATAACACCGTGACGCGCGAGGTCTGGGCGGAGGGCAATGTGCATCTCTACCGCAAGGAGGCGCAGTGGACGGGCGAGACGCTCTACTACAACTTCGACACGCAGCAGACGATCTTCGGCAAGTTCCGCGCGTTTCATTTTCCATGGTTCATCCGCGGCGACGGCGCGGAGAAGGTCGGGCCGAAATACGTGGTCAAGAACGGCTTCATCACCACGTGCGACTACGAAGAGCCGCATTGGGGCATGAAGGCGCGCACGGTGGAGTTCTATCCGCAGGAGAAAATCGTCGCGCGCGGAGTCACGTTGCGGGTGGGTGATGTGCCGGTGTTTTACTGGCCCTACGTCAGCAAGTCGCTGAAGTCGGACGAGCAGGCTTGGGAAATCTCGCCGGGCCAGAGCAGCCGTTACGGGTTCTATGCGCTGGTTGGTTACAACTGGATGCTGAGTCCGGGGTTCAAAGGCACCTACCACGCGGACTATCGGAGCAAGCGCGGGGCCGCCGCCGGCTTGGATGTCTCTTACAATGATCGGACGTTTGGCTCCGGCAAGATCAAGACCTACTTCATGCACGACACCGATCCCACCAACCAGCCGGTGCCGAATCCTTACGAGGACATCCACAAGAACCGCTACCGGGTGTCGTGGCAGAACCAGACGCAGTTGCGGGAGGACATCGCGTTTAAGGCTGACGTGAAGGTGCAGAGCGATTCGCGGATCATCGAGGAGTTTTTCCGGCGCGAATTTCGGCGGGAGGCGCAGCCGATCAGCACGATGCAGGTGGAAAAGTATGATCCGGGCTACACGGTGGCGATGATCGCGCGGCCGCAGTTCAATTCGTTTTTCACCACTACCGAACGGCTGCCGGAACTGGCCATTGACATCAAGCGGCAGCAACTCTTCGGCTCGCCGATCTATTACCAAGGCTCCCTGACGGCGGTGCATCTGGACAAAAACTATTCGAACATCGGCGTGTCGCCCACGAACGATTTCAACGCCATCCGGTTCGACTGGTTCCATGAGATTCTCTATCCGCAGCAGTATTTTGGCTGGCTGTCGGTGGTGCCGCGCATCGGCGTGCGCGAGACGTGGTATAACCGCACCGTGGGCAAGTATCCCAGCGGCTACATGATCCCGCCCACCGAGGGCAACTACGCGGGCAATTACACGGGCAGCGGCGATCAGGACATCCGGCTCGCCTTCCCGATGGGCTTGGAGACATCGTTCAAGCTTTCCCGCGTCTATGACGTGAACGATCCGTTCTGGGACGTTCACGGCTTGAGGCACATCATCCAGCCGGTGGTGGATTACACCTACCTGCCGACGCCGAGCACAGCGCCGGAGAATCTTTATCAGTTCGACACGACCGGCCGGTTCGACCGCAACATGGCCACGACCCGGCTTCTGAGCAACGACATGTCCGCGTTTGACCAGATTGACGCGATTGACCGTATGAACGTGCTGCGCGCCGGCGTGCGCAACAAGCTGCAAACCAAGCGCGGCGGCCAGAGCGTGGACATCGCCGACCTCAACATTTACGGCGAATGGCGCGCCCAACGCCAGGGCGGCCAGACCACCTTCAGCGACATCTACTCGGAACTAGAGGCGCGTCCGTTCAGTTGGCTGGGACTCAGCCTGGACTCCCGCGTGTCAGAGAAGGGGAAGCTGAAGGAGATGAACAGCACGATCAGCTTCATCAACCAGAACAAGTGGTCCATCGCGCTGTCCAAGCTCTACATCGTGGATGACCAAGGCCTCTACGGCGGCGACAGCGACCTGTATGCGATGAGCACCCACTGGACAATCACCGAGAACTGGGCTGTCCGCACGCTGCACTACTACGAAGCGCGACACAGCCTGTTGCAGTATCAGTCCTACTCCATCGTCCGCGACTTTCACGACTGGGAGTTGTCACTCAACTTCAACGCTTGGGACAGCACCGGATCGGGCAACTCGGAATACGAGGTCTTCCTGATGATGACCCTCAAGGCCCTGCCCGGCACCACCTTGTCCATCAACCAAGACCTGTAGGCCCTTTGCCGTCCGCCTGGCGAACCGCGTCTTCCCGGCATGAAACTCACCGTCATTGGCACCGGCTACGTCGGCTTGGTCACCGGCGCGTGCTTCTCGGAGAAAGGCCATGACGTGCTCTGCGTGGACAACGACCCCGCCAAGGTTGCCCTGCTTCAGCGAGGCGGTGTTCCCATCTACGAACCGGGTTTGGAAGACATCATCCACCGCAACGCCGCCGCCGGCCGGCTGCGGTTCAGCGGCGACATCGCCGAGGGTGTGCGCCACGGCCAGGTGGTGTTCATCGCCGTGCCCGCCCCGCCTCGGCCCGACGGCTCGGTGGACATGCGGTTCGTCGAGCGCGTCGCGCGTGACGTCGCCGGCGCGATGACCGAATACCGGATCATCGTGGACAAGAGCACCGTGCCGGTCAAAACCGGCTTCAAGGTCGCCGAGACCATCAAACGCTGCAACAAAGCCGGGGCGGAGTTCGACGTGGTCAGCAACCCCGAGTTCATGCGCGAAGGCTCCGCCGTCGAAGACCAGATGCGCCCCGAACGCATCGTCATCGGCGTCACCAGCGAACGGCCTGTCGCGGTCATGAAGGAAATCTACGCCCCGTTCAACGCGCCGATCATTGTCACCGACATCAATTCCGCCGAGCTGATCAAGCACGCCTCCAACTCCTTCCTGGCCCTGAAAATCTCCTACGCCAACGCCCTCTCGGTGGTTTGCGAGGCCAGCCACGCCAACATCCAGCAGGTCGTGGATGGCATCGGCATGGACAAACGCATCGGCCGCGCTTTCCTCAACGCCGGCATCGGCTACGGCGGCTCCTGCTTCCCCAAGGACATCGCCGCCTTCATAGCCATCGCGAAGGAACTGGGCTACGACTTCCGTCTGCTCAAAGAAGTCCAGCGGATCAACGCCGAGCAGTTGCAGCGGTTCCACAAGAAAATCGTGGACACCCTCTGGGTGTTACAGGACAAGACGATCGCCGTCTTCGGCCTCGCCTTCAAACCCAACACCGACGACATCCGGAGTGCGCCGGCGCTGGAGCTGATCGCGACGCTGCAAAAGGAAGGCGCCCACATCCGCGCCTACGACCCGCAGGCAATG
>JAOACV010000425.1 GCA_026417675.1 Verrucomicrobiia bacterium | reverse complement strand
TCCCTGCCGTTATTGACGAGGAGGTTTGCCTTGCGCAGAAACGCCCAAGCGCGCTGCGGGTGCTGACTCGCTTCCAGCCGCTCGGTTTGTTCGTCGGCTGCAAATGGAAATGGCCGGTAAAGGGGGTCGCCGACGACGGTTTGTTGCCACGATATGGCTGGCGTGGCGGCGTAGGCCGACTCGACGAAGCTTTTGCCAGCCAGAAGCCGCTCGAAGAAAATCTGCGGGTCGAGCACGAGGCCAAGATAGGGTTCATAGCTGTTGCCGATGCCCGCAGCGGCGCCGCGTGCAAGACAGGGGCCAACCCAGCCCGTGGTCATGGATGTCGCCGAGTAGGAATGGATGTGATAGGTGATAGCGCCCGGGCGGAAACGGAATCCTGGCCGAGCGATAGCCCCCGTCAGTTCTGCCGAATACCAGCCGGCGTAGAGACCAACCTCCGTCATCGGAAACGCTGTCGGGAACACCGGTTCGTTTTCATCAAGGACACATTCGATGCCGGCTCGGCGCGCGGCCTGACAAGCGGCGCGCAGTCGCTCGTCAGCCGGCAGATAGCCCGGTTCCTTGGTGCCGCGGCAGTCGAAATAGCCGCGTCCGAGCAGGCCGGTCGTCTCGACGGCCAGGGCGCGGTCCACCAAGGCGCGTGCCACGGCGGCGTTCGGGCCGTCCAGACGCGCCACCAGCATCACGCGCCGGCTGGACGCCGGGAACAACTGCATGCGGAAGAACTGATTGTTGAGCGGGCCGCTCGCTGGCGGATCATGCGCCGGTAACGCCGCCAGTTCGCTGTCCACAGCCGCCTCGTTGCGGCGGAACAACGGCGGCAGACGTTCCGCAGCCGGCTCTTTCAGTCCAGGGTCGGGTGCGATTTTCAGAGGCATGCCCCAGCACAGCACCAGCAGCCAGCAGTCATTGCGCACAGTCGTCCCGGCGATGTCGCGCTCCAACCAGCCGCGCGATTGCAGGTGCCGCTCAATAGGTTTTCGAAGGGTTTCGTTGTATTCCTGGCGCGTGATCTCCAGTTTCTGCGGACAATCCAGCAGCAAGACCCGGTTGGTGGCGATGCCGCGGCGCTCCATATAGTAATGGGCCAGTTCAACCGACTCGGGAACCCCCTTGTTGGCGACCACCAGCAGGTGTTGAATCCAATCCTCTTCGCCGGAGGCGGGGCCGGGCCACACGGCTAACAGGTAGGACGCCAGCCACAAAACGGCGGACGACAAAGGCAATCGGCGAGAGGGCATGGCGTTCACAGGTCAACCACCAAACCGTCGTAGGCCACCCGCACGTGGGGCGGCAACTGGCTTTCGAGGGTGGCATGGTCCAGATCGTGACAAATGTGCGTGAAGTAGGCACGCTCAGGCTTGATTTCCCCCACAACCGCGAGCGCCTCGCTCACTGTGAGGTGGCCGAAATGCGGCCGGTGGCGCAGCGCATCCAACGCTAGGACGTTCACGCCTCGCAGTCGCTCAATCGCCGCAGGCGGGACGCTCTTGCAGTCAGTGAGGTAGGCGAAGCGGCCGGCCGCGTTTTCAAACAGATAGCCAAGGACCGTGGTGCGACCATGTGGCAGTTCCAAGGCCGTGACGCGCGTGGCACCGACTTGGAACGGTCGCAACGGCTCGACCACATGGCCGTCCACTTGGGGCCATCCCGGCAGACGGGAGGCGGCGTCGAAGGCGTGCGCGAAAATCCTGCGGAGGACTTGCAAGTGCTCGCGCGCGGCATACACCGGCAGGACACGGCCGTTCGCGCAGAAGCGCCGCACGTCGTCCAGGCCGAGCACATGGTCGGCGTGGGGATGGGTGACGAGGATTGCGTCGAGCCGCCGGACGTTGTTGGCCAAGCACTGGCTGCGGAAATCCGGCGTGGTGTCCACCACCATGTGCGCCTGCCCGGTCTCGACCATCACGCTAGGCCGGTAGCGTTTGTTGCGCGGGTCAGGCGAGCGACAAACCTCGCAATCGCAGCCGATCATCGGCACGCCTTGGGAGGTGCCCGAACCAAGAAAGCGGATACGCATGTTGTTTGACGGTGAAAACCGATCCGACGCTACGGGCGGGGGCGGGAAGTGTCAAGAACCCTCACATGGCGCGGCGTCGCCGAAAACAACGAGGGACCGGATAACTCCGGTCCCTCGCTGGTTACAACTATTGGTTTGGATCTAGCTTACTTGCTGGCCAGCGTGCCGGCTTCCTCGAACGGCCACACGACTGGCGGATCCATGATCGCCTCATACTTCGGCAGCACGAACAGCAGGCCCTCATAGAGCCCCGCGCCGAGGCGAGCGATTCCGAAGCCCAGACCCTTGAACGGGCCGAACAACACGCCCGCACCAGCATCCCGCTGCATGGACACGACATACATTTGCTTCGGGATTTCAAGCCAGAACGTGGCGACGTTCGTCCAACCACGGACCAGCTTGCTGATGTGGTTATCCTGTTCCTCGGCAGCTTGCACCGGGGCGGACAGGACAACGCATGCCGCAAGGGCCGCTAGGCAGATGCTCAATCGCTTCATAGTGTTTTTGTTTGCTCCTCTGTAGCTTCGCACGGTTACCGCTCTGGCCAGGGTGGCGAAGCGTCTCCCTCGCACAGAGTTTACTCTTGCTGACCTTTCTATGGCTGCTTTGTTGCCAACGGCGATCATACTGCTCCGAACGCCGCCGGCTGTCAAGGCTCCATTTTACTTGCTGGCCAGCGTTCCGGCTTCCTCAAACGGCCACACGACCGGAGGATCCATGATGGCTTCATACTTCGGCAGCACGAACAGCAGACCCTCGTAGAGGCCCGCGCCGAGCCGCGCAATGCCGAAGCCCAGGCCCTTGAACGGCCCGAACAGGACGCCAGCGCCGGCGTCCCGCTGCATGGAGACCACATACATTTGCTTCGGGATTTCCAACCAGAACGTCGCGACGTTAGTCCAGCCGCGGACGAGCTTGCTGATATGGTTATCCTGCTCCTCGGCCGCCGTGGCCGGGGTCGCGAGGGTCAGGGCGCATACGGCCACCAGACCCGCTACTGCTACGATCATTCGCTTCATTCTGATTCACCTCCCTCACACACACACAATCTCTTGGGATTGATGGAAATTATGGTGGCCGCCCGCCGAAGTGCAACATCTTTTTTTCAAAAACTTTCGCCCGCGCGACTGTTTCTCCGGCGTGCGCCGCCGCCAGCTCGGGGGCCACCACGCGCCGCCCCGCACGCGAAAACCGGCATTGGACAAACCGCCATCCCTGACTTACGTTGCGCGCCAGTTGCGGGAACATGGATCCGCAACGATGCCGCGATGACGATTCGACGCCCTGGCCTGTCGGCGGGCGCGAAACGGCAACGCGGAATTTTCAACAACAAGCCAAACAACCAACAGGAGACCACTATGTCATTTCAACTGCCCAATCTGCCGTATCCGATGGATGCGCTGACCACGAAGCTCTCGAA
>JAOACV010000424.1 GCA_026417675.1 Verrucomicrobiia bacterium | reverse complement strand
AGATGTGTATAAGAGACAGGTGCTCACGCCATCTTTCCTCGATCAGGGTCCTGTTCTCGCGCACGATGCCGAGCATCTGGGAGTTCTCGTGCGGCGCAAAATCGCTCCACGCAAAAGTGAGGCTGGCCAGCCAGACTTTCACGCTGCAGTTTTCTTATCGGACATGGACGTGCATCGGTTCAGTGCCATCAGAGCTTAAGAAGTGTAAGCGATATCCCTTGATGCGTGCAATGGTGGGCATGGCAAATCCACCTACACCTTCTTCGCCAACTCGGCGCTGTGTGCCTTGATCTTGCGGATAGCGTCGAGGATGTGGTCCATGGCGCTGCGGTCGGCCAAAAGCAGGGTTTGGGAGAGGCCGACGGTGGTGGCGCAGACTTGGGCGTTACCTTTCAGGTCCTTGAAGCTCTCGCGATACGCCTTCAGCCGGTCGGCGCTCCAGAGGCGCTTGTAGCCGGGCGAGTTGATCGCTTCGTCGAGCAAACCGTCGTTGTATTGCTCGTGGTAGCCACCGCCGCAAGGGATGCCTTCCCTTGCCAGCGCCTGCATAAATTTGGCCTTGGGCAGGCCGTTGAACTGCGCGGCGTCGTAGCGGATCGGGAACAGATGCCACACGGCGCGGCTGTTCTCCGGCAGTCGCGCGGGGGAGACGCCGCCGATCTGGTTCAGGCCGCGGATGAGGTAGTCGGCGTTAGCCTGACGATGCGCGGTCTCCTGCTTCAGTTTCTCGAACTGCGAGAGGAGGATGGAGGCTTGGAAATGTTGCATCCGGAAGTTGTTGCCGCGGGTGAAGCTGCCGGAGCCGGTGTTGGTGCCGAAGGAACGGCCGCAGTTGTGGTAGGAATGGCATTTGTCCACCAGCTTCTCATTCATGCCGGTGATGGCGCCGCCTTCGCCGGAGGGGATGTGCTTGGAGTTCTGGAAGCTGAAGCAACCTAGATCGCCGAGCGTGCCGCACTTGCGGCCCTTGTATTCGGCCAGCCACGCCTGGCAGGCGTCCTCAACCACCGCGAGTTGGTGTTTGCGAGCGATGGCGTTGATCTCGTCCATGTAACAGGGCATGCCGTAGATGTGGACAGGCAGGATGGCGCGCGTGCGGCTGGTGATGCGGCTCTCGATGGTCTTCGGGTCCATCGTGAGCGTCTCCGGGTCGGGGTCGGCTTCGTGGCGCTGGTCCAACGCCGGCTGCACCGCCATCGTCGCGATCCAATGCAGCACGAATCAGGAGTCACGGATTACGGATGACCAATCACGCCTTCCGCTTCGTCTGCTTCTCCACCATGGCCTTCACGCGAAGGCGAAGGGCGTTGAGTTTGATGAAGCCGGTGGCGTCGTCCTGATTGTAGATGCTCTCGCCGCTCTCCATCGTCGCGATGTCGGGGCGGTAGAGGGACAGCGGGCTTTTGCGGCCGGCGGTGATGACGTTGCCTTTGTAGAGCTTGAGGCGGACGGTGCCGGTGACGTTGCGCTGGCTCTCGGTGACGAGCGCCTGCAACGCGAGCCGCTCCGGCGAGAACCAGTAGCCGTAATAGACCAGTTCGCTGTAGCGCGGGATGAGTGAGTCGCGCAGGTGCATGACCTCGCGGTCCATGGTGAGCGTCTCGATCTGCCGGTGGGCGAAGTGCAGGATGGTGCCGCCGGGCGTTTCATAGACGCCGCGGGATTTCATGCCGACGTAGCGGTTTTCGACGAGGTCCACGCGGCCGACGCCGTGTTTGCCGCCGAGTTTGTTGAGCGCGCGCAGGACGTTGGCGGGCGAGAGTCGCCTGCCGTTGACGGCGACGCAGTTGCCGCGCTCGAAGTCGAGGGTGACGTATTCGGGTTTGTCGGGCGCGTCTTCGGGCGCGACGCTGAGTTTGAACATGTCGGGAGGCGGCTCGGCCCAGGGGTCTTCAAGGATGCCGCTCTCGAAGCTGATGTGCAGGAGGTTGCGGTCCATCGAGTAGGGTTTCTTGGCCGTGGCCTGCACGGGGATGCCTTTGCCCTCGCAGTAGGCGATCATCTCGGCCCGGCCGGGGAACTGTTTGCGGAACCGTTCGTCGCGCCACGGGGCGATGACCTTGATGTTCGGGTCCATCGTGTAGGCGGTCAGTTCGAAGCGGACCTGGTCGTTGCCCTTGCCGGTGGCGCCGTGGGCGATGGCGTCGGCCTTTTCCTTGCGGACGACCTCCATCATGCCCTTGGCGATGAGCGGCCGGGCGATGCTGGTGCCTAGGAAATACTGGTTCTCGTAGATCGCGCCGGCCTGGACCATCGGGAAGATGAAGTCGCGGGCGAATTCCTCGGTAAGGTCCACGATGTGGCACTTGGATGCGCCGGTCTTGCGCGCCTTGGCCTCCAGGCCGGAGAGTTCCTCGCCCTGGCCGATGTCGGCGCAGAAGGCGATGAGTTCGGCGTCGTAGGTTTCCTTCAGCCACGCGAGGATGACGGAGGTGTCGAGGCCGCCGGAATATGCGAGAACGATTTTCATGATTCGTGATGCGTAATTCGTAACTCGTGACTTGTGATTTGACTAGCGTTTCCACGCCTTGGTCAGCAGCGCCAGGATGGCTTTCTGGGCGTGCAGGCGGTTCTCGGCCTGGTCGAAGATGGTCTGGGCGTGGCGCTCGAAGACGTCGTCGGTGATCTCCTTGCCGCGGTAGGCGGGCAGGCAATGCATCACCAGCGCCTTCGGCTTGGCGTGGGCAAGCAACTGGTCGTTGATCTGGTAGCCGTCCAGTTCGGCGAGCCGCTGGGCCTCTTCGTCTTCCTTGCCCATCGAGATCCACGTGTCGGAATAAACCACGTCCGCGCCCTGGGCGGCCCGCGCCCGGTCCTCAGTGACGAGCACCCTGGCGCCGGCGCGGCGCAGCACGTCGGCGGGTGGCTGATACTTGGCCGGGGCGCAGATGCGCAGTTCGAAGCCGAGCTTGCCGGCGGCGAATATCCACGAGCAGGGCACGTTGCAGGAGCCGTCCCCGATGAAGCAAATGACCTTCCTTTTGATCGAGCCGAGTTTCTCCTCGATCGTGAAGATGTCGGCGAGAATCTGGCATGGATGCTCGTCGTCGGTCAGCGCGTTGATCGTCGGGATGCCCGCCGCGGCGGCGAAGTCAATCACGTCCTTTTGATGAAACGTGCGGATGACGCAGCCGTGGACCATCCGGCCCAGCACGCGCGCGGTGTCAATGATCGGCTCGCCGCGGCCGAGCTGGATGTCGTTGTTGGAGAGGAACATCACGCGCCCGCCCAGCTCGCGGATGCCGACCTCGAACGACACGCGGGTGCGCAAACTCGGCTTTTGGAAGATCATGCCGAGTACTTTTCCCTTCAACAGAGGAGGATTGCTACCGGCGCGCCATTCCGTCTTGAGACGTACAGCTAAGTCCAACAAATACTGAAGTTGTTCACCCG
>JAOACV010000423.1 GCA_026417675.1 Verrucomicrobiia bacterium | reverse complement strand
CTCTGGCCGACCTTGTAGATCGCGGCCTTGCTGCCGCAGGCAACGAAGAGGCTGCCCTGACGGTCGAACGCGAGCGCCCAGATGTATTTGTCCGGTGGATCGTAGAAAACCGAGGACTCCCCGTCGGGTGTGACGCGATAGACCTTCCCCTCGGGCGAACTGGCGGCGTAGAGGTTGTCCTTCTCGTCCAGCGCCAGCGCATGGACCTGTTGTTCCTTCGCCGTGAAAAACACCGACGGTTTGCCATCCGCGCCGACGCGCCAGACCTTGCCTTCGCCGCCGGCAAGGTAAAGGTTGCCTTTCGTATCGCGCGCCGCGAACCAGATGATAGGCTGCGGCAGGTCGCATACCTTTTTCACGGCCGGCGCGAGACGCAGCTCGCCTTTCTCGGTGATGGAGACGCCGCGCGCGTCGCCCTTCGCAAAGTCGCCGTGGGTGTCTTTGACGAATTTCTGAATGTCGGTGGCGCAGGTCACACCGACCGTGAAGACGAAAAGGGTGCTGGCAGCGATGATGTTCTTCATGAGATCACTCAACCTTCAGTTTCAACGTCCGGCTGCCGCGCACCACGGCGTTCTGGGGCCATCGTTGTTCGAGCACGTCCTCGCGCTCCAGCCGCGTTGCCTCCAGCACCGTCCGGCTGGAATCGTAAAGTGCCATCGCCGACGGCGGCAGTCCGGGCATCCGTTGGTCGGCGATCACGATGCCGTCCCCGCGACGGGTCACGCGCAGGTAGAGCGCATCGTGCCGCCGCCGTTGGTTCAGGACGTTGATGAGCTGAGACAGGCTCTGCGGGCGCTCGAAACGGCTGCGGCCGCTCTTGCCGTCCAGCGCGTCCGCGGCGGCAGCATCGCCAATGAGGACGTCCAGTTCCCCGCCGCGGATATTTTCCGGCACCGTGAAGCTCATCGTCTGCACGCGCCGATCGCCGCGCCAAGGTTTCAGCATCGCGTGCAACGTGACTGTCTCCCCCGGTTTGGCCTTCTCGCGGTCCACGAAGACTTCCCCGAGTTCGACGATGCGCCGCTCATCAGCAACCTCGATCTCGATTTGGATGCGCTCGATCTGCGGCATTTCAAAACGGTTGTCGAAAACCTCGGCTAGGCTGGCCACGAAATCGTTGGCGGGCGCGAAATGATCGCCGCCAACGCCGGAGTAGAGATTCTCCAGGCGTATCTTCTGGTGGCCGCTCAACTCGACCACGCTCTGCAGCGTCAGTGTGAACTCGCGCGAGTAATCCAGCGTTTCGTTCAAGACCTGGGCCATGCACGTGGCGGCGAATCGCGGCGTCAATTCGTCGTGTTGGAACAAGCGGCTGCGGAACGTCCTCTCGCCGTGCGAGCCGCGCAGGCGAACCTTCACGTCGGGCATCGGCGGCACGGGACCGATCTCGCCCGCGATGGCCGTCAGCCGGTCCTCGTAAATCGGGCCGACGATCTGTCGGGTGTTCGAAAGCTTGTGCGGATACGCGAAACTCGACACCGTTGCAACAATCTCCGCCCGCGCCATCGGCATGGCGATCTTGCCGCACTTCAGGAACGGATGACCGAATCCCAGAACGCGGTTGCCGTTGCGCCACGTCAGCGTGCCGGTCGCCGCCGCGTGCAGGTCGCCCGTGGCGATCACGCCCGCAACCGCCGCGCCCGGCCCAAATGCGCCGTCCAACGGTTTGCCATCCTCGCCGCCGCCTCCCATGACAGGCAACAGTCGCCCGTCAAACCCATGCTCCACGAACTGCGCGCGCAGCCAGTCGAAGACCTTCGGACTTACACCCCCGACGGTCAGCGGCAGGGCCAGCGGACGGAAACCGCCGGCATCGCGGGGCAGCAGTTGGAAGTCCACGTCCGCGCCCGTTGAAACCGCGGCCGCCCCGCCGACCCCCGCTCCCACAATCCGCTTGCGCGACGGTTGCGGCTCCAGTCGCCGTCTCTCGGCGGAGGATTTGCGCGCATACACGTCGGTTTCCAGCATCCCCTCGATTGGCGTGAAGCCGCACCAGCCTTCCTTCTCAAACTGCGTCAAACGATAGCTCAACGCGCCCGCGACCTTGCCCTCGATGTAAAGCGGGCTGCCGCTCATGCCATGCACCGCGCCGGTCAGCTTGGTCTTTTCGTCCACCAGCTTGCCAATGATCAAGTCCATTTTGGGGCCGATGAAGCCGCGCAGCACGCCATAAATTTCCACCTCCAACGGCACCACCTCCGCGCCCTGCATAACAGTGTGAACCTTGCCCTTGAGGCCGGAGCGGATTTGGGCCAGCGGGAAAATGTCGTTGGGGGGCGGCGCGGGGTCAGCCAAGGCGGGCGTGCAGATCAACGCGACGGCCACAGCCACGAAATCGCGTTCGGAGAACGCGATCCACCGACGATTGAACCACTTGGTCATCATAACCTCTTCAACGCCTCCGCCGCAGCGCGCACGGTCAGCTCGATGTCGTGGTCCGTGTGCGCCGTGGACACGAAACCTACCTCGAACTGCGACGGTGCCAGATACACGCCGCGCTCCAGCATTGCGTGAAAGAAGCGCGCATATCGCTTCGTGTCGCTTTGCTTGGCGCCAACGTAGTCTGTGACTGGCGCCGCGCAAAAGAAATTGCAAAAGACCGAGCCGAGCCGATTCTGCGCGATCGTGACGCCGGCGCTCCGGGCCGCGTCGGCCACGCCGCCGGCTAGTTCGGCTGTCATCGCCGCTAGGTCTCGGTAAACGTCTGGCAGAGCAAACAAAGTTTCCAAGGTTGCCGCGCCGGCCGCCATCGCCAGCGGGTTGCCGCTGAGTGTGCCGGCTTGATAAACGGGACCGTCCGGCGCGAGTTGGTCCATAATCTCCGCGCGCCCGCCGAATGCGCCGACAGGCAGGCCGCCGCCAATGATTTTGCCGAGGCAGGTGAGGTCGGGCTGCACGCCATAGATCTCCTGCGCGCCGCCTTTGGCGACGCGAAAGCCGCTGATGACTTCGTCGAAGATGAGCACGATGCCGTTCTCGGTCGCGATCTGCCGCAACGACTCCAAAAAGCCGGGTTTCGGCAGAAACAGACCGGCGTTGGCGGGGATGGGTTCAACGATAATCGCCGCAATCTGGCCGCGGTTGGCCTTCACAATGGCTTGGACGGCTTCCGCGTTGTTGAACGGCGCGGTCAGCGTCAGTTTCGCCACGTCGGCGGGCACGCCGGCGCTGTCGGGCTGGCCGAAGGTGAGCGCGCCGCTGCCGGCCTTTACCAGCAGTGAATCCGCGTGGCCGTGGTAGCAACCCTCGAACTTCAGAATCTTGTCGCGCCTGGTGAACCCGCGCGCCAATCTCAACGCGCTCATGGTCGCCTCGGTCCCGCTGCTAACGAAACGGACTTTCTCAATGGACGGAAACGCCTCGCAGACCAGCCGGGCGAGGCGGATTTCGTGCGGGTTCGGTGTGCCGAAGCTCGTGCCCGCCGCTGCGGCTTCGGCGATGGCTTTCA
>JAOACV010000422.1 GCA_026417675.1 Verrucomicrobiia bacterium | reverse complement strand
GGCGTCAGCGCGAGTTTGTCCCGCCCCGCGACGTTGGATTCGCCGGACTCGACGCGCACATCGCCCCAGAAGGCGTGGTCGGCCACCGTATTACCGGCGGGGCCGGGGTCGGTCGTGAAGCGCAGCCGCACGGTTTGGCCCGCCCAGCGCGACAGGTCGGCGGAGCGCGCCACCCATTGCTTCTCGCGATGGTGCAGCGACAGCACCTCCTCCGCGTCGTCGTCGCGGCGCACCTCGACCTTCAGGCCCACGCCGTCGCTCTTGCCCTTCGCCTTGTCGGTCAGCCCGCTGAAGAACGTCAGCCGGGGTTTGTCGGCCGGGATGTTCGCCATCGTTTCCCAAAACACGCTGCCCTTGACGTTGCGAAACGGCGGATGCACGCCGTAGGCGAGATGCGTCGCGCCGGCGATTTCCACCAGGTTCGCGGGCCGGAACGACGCGCCCGTCTCGGCGCGGATCGCTTCGTCCTTCTGGCCGCTCAAGGTCATGCCGGTGGCCAGCGGCGGCTGCTGCATGAGGTCGCCCGCGTGCCGCCAGCCGACCCACACGAGCCGTGGAATCGCCGGCGGATAGCCTTTCATCGGTTCGGCCTTGATGCGGAAGTGAACGAACAGGTCGCCCTTGGGCAGCGCCACGGCGGGGATCATGAGCGTGAGATTTTCCGCGCCTGGCTGCGGCGCGGTGATCTTCAGCGCGCGTCCATCGTCGCTCGCCTGCAGCTTCGCCTGTTCCGGGCGCAACCGTTGCGCGGCCTTGCCGCCGAACAAATCCGGCGCGCGCAACGCAAGCCGCACGGGCGGCGCAAGCGGTTTGCCGAGCCAATGCAGCCGGTTGGCCGCCCCCATCTTGAGTTCGTCGAAGACGCCAACCTCGTTGCGCCGCGAGCCAGGAGGCATGATGCAGTAGGTGAACGCCGAGTCGGTGAAAAGGCCAGCCGCCAGCACCAGCCGCGTGATGTTCAACGGCGGCTGGATCATCCGCTCGGCGTCCTTCGCCGACTTGCGCGGCTCCATGAACTTGTGGTTGATGTAGCTCAGCGCCGGCCGGGCCGCGTTGCGCCGCCAGAACTCGTGGCGGTTCAGCCCGCCCGACCAGTCCACGATCTCCGGGTCGCCGAGGTGCGGCCAGCCTTCGCTCTCGATGCCGTTGAGGAGGCCGGCCGACCGCTGGCCGCGGGCCGAGTGGCCGTCGGCCATGATGAGGCGGTCGGGGCCGAGTTTCGCGCGGAGTTGGCGGCAGAACTCATAGACGCCGATGCCGTAGGTGTTGATGCCGTCGAACACGGCGGAGTCGGCCCGGCCGTCGGCGTCGGCGTCCGCCTGCCGTCCCCGCTGCCCGCCAAGCGGATGGAAGTGCAGCACGTCAAACTCCAGCCCGTCGAACGCCGCGAGCGCGCCGCCCGGCAGAAACCGCCGCGCGATGTCCTCCACGAGCACGTCGCTACACGTCCGGCCCTTCGCGTCGCGCGGGCAGCGCGTGCTGTAGTTGTAGAGCCACAGCAGATTCGATTTCTTGCCCCACGGGCCTTCGGTCATGTGCGCCGCGACGTAGGCCCGCCCGGCGGCAAACGCCCGCGGCGCGGTGCCGAACGCGCCGCGTTTCACGCGCAGCGTCTTTGCTTTCGCGTCCACGGCGAGCAGTTCGAGCTGCTCGGAGCGGCTCCAGTCCGGCTTGCCGTCGTCGCCGAGCGCGCAGAGGCCGAGGTCCTCGTTCTTGTCGCCGTAGCGGCCCATTTGCGTGCGAAACAGGGTCGGGTCTTCGACTTTGATAGTGCGCTCGCCCGCTTCGGCCTGCACGTCGGCGGTGACGCGGCAGCCGTTGAAGTAGAGCCAGTGGCCGGCGAAGAACTCGCCGCATTCCCAGCGCGGGTCGCGGGCGTTGCCGTTGAAGTGCAGCAGCACCGCTTGCTTCGGATGCGCCTCTTTGAAACGGGTAAAGAACCCGACGTTGCGCGCCTGCGTGCCCGGCACTTCCTCGTCAAGCGTCTTGCCCATGATGCCATCGAGCCGCAGAAACATCTTGTCCCACTGCTCGAACGGCATCCGCCCGGCGCGGGCAAACCCCTCCGACAGCCGGAAGAAGAACGCACGCGGCCAGCCGTCACGCAAAACGTCCAGCGAGCGTAGATCGCCGGCGCAGACCGGGACGGTCAGAACAAGGATCGGAACGATGTGCAGGTATCGAAAAGCTGATTTCATGGGTGGCAATCCTGCTACCAACACCGGCGCGTCACTTTGGTTGCGGCGGTAGGGGGGCATGTCTGACTCCGCGCCCATTCGCTGTGCGCAGTCCTCCACCGGGCCACCGGCATGACGGTTGGTGAATACATCGCGCGGTTGCGTATGGACTGCGGGCAACGACTGCCGCTCGACCGCAACCAGTGTGTCGGCGAGGTTCTGCCCGGCTGGCTTTGAGTCTATTTCCAGTTTCAACAAAGGCATCGCATGATGCGGGCCTGGTGACCGCTGGGCGTGGGAGGTGGAGTGGTGTTGTGGCCCCAGCATTAGCCCGGATATTTCATGCTCCGGACGGCTGGATCGCGCGCGCCGCGCGTAGCGCACATGTTCAACCTGCTGTATCACCGAGTTCCGGTCGTGGGAGTGTTCGCGGGGCGACGGTGACCAGCGCATTGGAAACCCGCGATACAGCAGACCAGAGGTCTGCGCGACGCTTCCAGTCCGTCGGCGTGTGAAATCTTCTGGGTAAGCCCAGTAGATCGTCGCCGGCTTGTTGTCCCAGATGCCCACCTAGAGCCGATCGCCCTGCAACAGTCGCCGGCCGAGATGGGCGCACCGCAACTCCACCGACCACAACGGCGGATCGGGCGCGTGCAGGCGCAAACCAACCACAGGCACCGCGCAACCCGCCAGACCGGGTGCCGTCAGCGTGGCGCGGCGATTGACATCAGACCGCGCGCCGCATAAAGGTTTGCACCGGCCTCATGAACCCGTCTTTCACCGCGCTGCTGACGTGGGTCCTGGCATTGGCCTGTCCATCGCAGGCCGCCGGCAGCCCGCATGCGAAACTTCGGGCTGTTGATCTCAGCGAGGTGCGGTGGACGGACGGTTTCTGGGCGGCGAAGTTGGAGTTGTGCCGGCGGGCGATGCTGCCGAGCGTGGAGGCGGCCTTGCTCGACGAGCGCAACTCGGCGCAACTGGTGAATCTCAAAATTGCTGCCGGTCTCGAACAGGGAAGCTATCGCGGCACGGACTGGAGCGACGGCGACTGCTACAAGTGGATCGAGGCGATGGCCCATATGTATGCCGTCAGCCGGGAGGCCGAGCTGGACCGCAAGATGGATTACTGGATCGGCGTTATCGCGAAAGCGCAGGCGCCCGATGGTTACCTCTCGACGAACATCCAGCTCGATCCGAGGAAAAAGCGCTGGGAGAAGGTCCAGCACCACGCGCTCTACAACATGGGCCACCTGATCACGGCGGCCTGTGCCCACCAG
>JAOACV010000421.1 GCA_026417675.1 Verrucomicrobiia bacterium | reverse complement strand
AGCGCCAGCGCGCGCAGTGTTTGCGGCCCGACGCCGTCCAGACCGAGGAGTTGTTCATAGCTGGCCGGCGCAGCTTCGTAGGTGCGCAACAGGATGCGATGGAGGCGTTTCGGGTCAATGTCCGCGAGCCGAATCGCGTGTCGGCGAGGATGGGTCAGTTCAAGCCCGGGCAGCGCGGGAGGTCCGCCTGCGGCATCCGCCTCAGATGGCGGGCAGGCTGCACGCGCTGCCGGGGGTAGTTCGTTGGTGATCTTATCAGGGTGTTCACGCGCGATCTGCAACGATGCAGCACGTGCAGCCTCGCTCTCCGCCGCGACAAGGTTGAGGATGGTCTGGCCGCGCAGGTCGCAGCAGATGGCGGCGTGGGGTTCGTTGACGAAGCTCCTCACATTGTCGCCGAGCCAGTGGTAGCGGCGGGCGTAGCGTGTGGCTGCGTTCATGCCCTGCTGGACAACCGCCCAATGGCCCCTGGCGGTGAAGATGAAACAATGGTGATAGATGTCGTAGCCGTCCTGCACGGCAGCCGAATCCACCTTGGCGGCCAGCCGGCTGGCGTGGACCAGTTCCATCGGACTTCGGCCCAAGGCATAGCAGTGCGTTTCGATTTCCCCCGGCGTCCTGCGCGAGGCGGCGCCTTTGCCGCCGGCGATGAAGATGTGTGTGTCGCGCTCCAAGCCCCGCAGACCCTCCTTGAGCGCGCCGCAGACGGTGGTAGTGACGCCGCTGGAGTGCCAGTCGAACCCCAAAACGCAACCAAACGCCTGAAACCAAAATGGGTCGCTGAGCCGCCGCAGCAGTTCTTCCGGGCCGAAGTCGCGCACGAGCACAAGCGTCATCGCGCGCGCGAGCTCGACCATTCGCTGAAACAGCCACGCGGGTGCTCGACCGCCGTGGAGCGGCAGATGGGCAACGCCTGTTTTCATTGCTGTGACGATACGAGACTGGACGGGCGGAGTCGAGCCGACTAAGCTTGGCCGCCATGTTTACCGGATTAGTTGAAGAAGCTGGCGTGGTCACCAGCGTGCGGCCCGGAGCGAAGTCCACCGAGCTGACGGTGCGCGCGACCACGGTTCACAGGGACTTGAGGAAAGGATCGAGCATCGCCGTCAACGGAGCCTGCCTGACGGTGGTGCGCAAGCGCGGCCCGCTGCTCGGATTCGACGTTCTGCAGGAGACGCTACGGGTGACCAATCTGCAATATGTCAAGCCGGGCAGCTTGGTGAATTTGGAGCGTCCGCTGCGGGCGGACGCGCGTCTCGGCGGGCATTTCGTGCTCGGTCACGTGGATGGAGTCGGCACGATCCGCCGCTGGGAACGATCGGGCAAGGACTGGGTGCTGGAGGTCAATGTGCCGAAGTTCCTGATGCGCTACCTGATCTATAAAGGTTCCGTGGCCATTGACGGCATCAGCCTGACGGTGGCGGATGTCGGCAAGGATTGGATTCGCATTTGGATCATCCCGCACACACGGAAGGTGACGAACCTGCGCCAGGCGCGCGTGGGCGACCGCGCAAACATTGAGGTGGACGTGCTCGGCAAGTATGTCGAGGAGCTGCTGTCACGAAACACGCGCCTGAAGAGACAAACCGCCCGTTGACAGCGTTCGGGCCATACAGCTATTCTGAAAACGGTGTCACCGCACATTGAAAAGTTATTGGTTATCCAGGATCGCGACCGGCGGCTGATTCAGCTCGAACAGCAACTCCGGCGCATTCCCAGCGAGCGGCTTGAGATCGAAGAGCGCGCCAAGGCGGCCGCCGGGCGGTTGGAGGAACTGAAGCTCCGGCTGAAACAAACAGAGTCCGATCGCAAACAACTGGAAGTGGAGGCGACAGCCAAGCGCGCGCAAGCTGACAAGTATCGCAGCCAGCAGTTGCAGACCAAGAAGAACGAGGAATACCAAGCGTTGGCCCGCGAGATCGAGGGTTGCGAGAAGGCGGTGCGCGAGATCGAGGACCGCGAGTTGGACTTGATGGAGCAGGCCGAGAAGCTCGCGGCGGAGATCAAGGCGGAACAGCAGCTCCTGCACGAAGTCAATGCGCAGGCCGACCGTCAGCGCGCCGCGATTGCCAAGCGCGAGGCCGACACAAAAGCCGAAATCGAGAAACTGAAGGCGGAACGCGCCGAACTTTCCCGCAGTGTGGATGAGAGTTTTCTGGGGCGTTACGAACGCATTATGCGGCACCGTCGGGACGCGGCCATCGTGCCGGTCCAGCACGGCAACTGCGGCGGCTGCCATCTGCAACTGCCGCCGCAGACGGTCCATCAAGCC
This sequence comes from Verrucomicrobiia bacterium, assembly GCA_026417675.1. Taxonomy (GTDB): domain Bacteria; phylum Verrucomicrobiota; class Verrucomicrobiia; order CAIQCK01; family CAIQCK01; genus JAOACV01. The sequence goes on along the minus strand of JAOACV010000421.1, from coordinate 1,185 downwards.
AAGGGGAGCGAGGAGTTGGTGACTTGCGACGAGTGCGGCCGCATCCTATACTGGGTCGCGGAATACGAACACGCGCCCCAGGCGGCGCGTTGAACTTTCGGAGGAGCGGATAGTCGCTCCCGGCCTTTTGCTCGCAAAGGGCCGGGGGAGGAAAGTCCGGACTCCACAGGGCAGGCCGCCCCGCGAAAGCGGGGGCAGCGCGGGTCAAGCCGCGTTGACGGACAGTGCCACAGAAAACATACCGCCCGGCTCATCTCGGTGGATCGGGTAAGGGTGAAAAGGTAGGGTAAGAGCCTACCGGGCGTTCGAGTAATCGGCGCCGCACGGAAAACCCCGGCCGGAGCAAGATCAAATAGGGGACTGAGCGGCCCGCTCATTAGTCCCGGGTATTGATCGCATAGACAAATGACTATCTGAACCCCGCCCGTGCGCGCATGGGCGGGGTAAACAGAATCCGGCTTACGGCTCCTCCGATCCATTTTCTGATGCCCGATGCATAAAAGGTGGTGGCAAGCGCTGATCGCGGCTTGTATCGGCGCCCCCCGCGCGCTAGGTATTACACATTGCCTGTCACCAACATCAAGTCACCATGCTGTATCCAATCTTCCTCGAAATCGCCGGTGCGCGGTGCGTAGTGGTTGGCGCGGGGCCGGTGGCCCAGCGCAAAGCGCAAGCATTGGTGGCGGCGGGCGCCATCGTGACCGTCATCGCGCCGGATGCAACGGCGCGAATTGAGGAACTCGCAGCCGAGGGGCGGTTGCAGTGGAACGCGAAACCGTATCATGCATCGGAGCTGGACGGCGCACGGCTCGTGTTTGCGGCCACGGATGACGCGGCGTTGAACCAACGGATCGCCGCCGATGCGCGCAGTCGCGGCGCGTTGGTGAACGTGGCCGAGCCGCCGGAGGCGGGCGACTTCCAGGTGCCCGCGACGATCAAGCGTGGCGACATCTGCGTGGCCATTTCCACCGGCGGCCTCAGTCCGGCGTTGGCTCGCAAGCTTCGCGAAACACTGGAGACCGCAGTCGGCGAGGAATACGGCGCGCTGGCGCGCTGGCTCGGCGAGATGCGGACGGAAATCGAACGACAGATCAAGGCCCAAAACAAACGACAACGAGTTTACGAAGCGATTCTCGACTCGGAGGTTTTGGCCCTGCTGCGGAACGGTAAGGCGGAAGAGGCGCG
>JAOACV010000420.1 GCA_026417675.1 Verrucomicrobiia bacterium | reverse complement strand
ACGGTGCCGAAATCCATCGTGCTCTCATCGAACGCAAGCCACTGACCGCTGCGCGTGGAAGGGTTGCGGGCTGAGGGTTGAGGGTTGAGAACCCCTCTGACTATTCTCGATGGCTCTCGAATCTCTGCTCTTGCCACTGGACTTGCGCCCCGCGCTCCACGCTCGACGCTCGGCGTTCGACTGCCACCATTGGCTTTCAATGCCGCCATGTAGTTGCGCTGCGCCACCACGTAAGCATCCCACGCCTCTTTCACGTCCGTCGGTGTCCGGCTGTCAGCTCTTGTCCCTTGCCTCTCTGCAATCCTCGCGACGCCGTATCCTGCGGCGATGCCAATGCAGGTTCCTACAGCCATACCGACGATTACGAATTTGATGCGTTCATTCATGGCCGCTGATATGAAAAACCATCCTGCAGAGGATAGAGCGCCGGGACGGGTTCATTCTCGACCTCCGGGCAGTGGTTGAGAAATAAAAAGACCGTTCGGGCGCGCCGAACGGCTTTGGTGAAATCTGAGATTGAAAAGAACGAGGGAACTATGGCAGAGTAAAATTGGAGACGGCCTGCCTGCCTGCAAGGCAGCTTCCTAGGTTCAACGTCCTTGATTCAAGAATCTCCATCGCTTTCATTCCATCACTTCCGGCGATACGACCACCACCATCTTGACCAACGCGCGGTATAATACAGAAAAGCCCGGCCGTGTCAACACCGAGATGAACGAAATTTTCGAGCAGCGGTTTTGAGCATGTTGCCGCTTCTTTCGCCTGAGAACCAATCTCCCTCGGCGACTGCGGGGCGGGGGCCCCGCCGCCTTGGTCGTTCTTGGCCGGTTTTTCGCTTCTGAAAAAAGCCGGAAAATCTGTCTGAAAAAACCTTGCAAACTTTTGGTTCGTCACTAACCTTTGCAACTCCCTTTGCAGACGAAAGACAGCACGGTTTGGCGGCGAGCCGCCATCGTGGCCGCCGCTGAAACGGTGGAGTCTGCGCGGGTGATCATAAATCGTTTCTCAAATTTTAAATTCAGAGCAGGCAACCATGCAATTGCATCAACTGACCAACCGGCCGGGCGCCCGGCACCGGGTGAAGCGGCTGGGCTGCGGCGAGAGCAGCGGCCACGGCAAGACGTGTTGTCGCGGCGGCAAGGGCCAGACCGCGCGATCGGGCGGCAGCCTCAAAATCGGCTTTGAGGGCGGCCAGACCCGCCTTATCGTCCGCGTCCCCCGGCGCGGCTTCAACAACATCCGCTACGGCACCGACTACCAGTTCGTCAACGTCGAGGCCCTCAACGTCTTCGACGACGGCACGACGGTCGGCCCGAAGGAACTGGCCGAGCGCAATCTGCTGCAAGGCAAGAGCTGGGTTGTGAAAGTCCTCGGCGACGGCGAATTGAAGAAGAAGCTAACCGTGCAGGCCCACAAGTTCAGCGCTTCGGCGAAGGAGAAGATCGAGAAAGCCGGCGGCAAGTGCGACGTGATCCCGATGCCGGTGCCGGTGGGCGCGCGCGTTCCTCACGGCAGCAAGAAGAAGGCGAGGCTTGCGGCCCAGGCCGCCGCGAAGGCGGCGGAGAAAGCTGCGGCCGCCGCCGCGAAACCCGCCGCGGCCAAGCCCGCCGAAGCCAAACCGGTCGAGACGAAGCCGGCGGAGTCGAAACCGGAAACCGCAATCTAGGCTCTTTGACAGGACATGCTGTCGGCGTTTGCAAACACACTGAAGATTCCCGAACTGCGGCAGCGGCTGCTGTTCACGTTCGGGCTGCTGGCGATCTGCCGGATGTTCGCGGCGATCCCGGTGCCGGGCGTCAACGGCGCGGCGCTGGCGATGTATTTTGAAAGGATGCAGGACCGCCTAGGCGGCGGTCTGCTGGGCCTCTACAGCATGTTCACCGGCGGCGCGCTGGAGAACTGCGCCATCGCGGCGATGGGCATCATGCCCTACATCAGCGCCTCAATCATCATGCAGTTGCTGGTGGCGGTGATGCCGCAGTTGGGCCGCATCGCGCGCGAGGAGAACGGCCGGCAGAAGATCACCCAATACACCCGCTATCTCACCGTCGGTCTGGCGATGTTCCAAGGCTACCTGATGGTGGTGAGCATGTTCGAGAATCCGACCGCGCTGTTGCACGGGTTCACCGGCACGCTGGTGACCGACGCGTGGCTGCGCCATCCGTTCATTTACCGGTTGGTGGCCATCATCAACCTGACGGCGGGCACGATCCTGTTGATGTGGCTGGGCGAGCAGATCACCCAGCGGGGCGTCGGCAACGGCGTGTCGCTGATCATCACCGCCAACATCGTCGCGCGGCTGCCGGCCGCGCTGGAGCGGACGTGGAAGATGTTCTTTGTCGAGCAGCGCTACACGATCATTCACTTCGTCGGCCTGCTGGCGGTGTTGCTGGCGGTCATCGCGGCGATCATTGCGGTGACGCAGTCGCAACGGAAGGTTACCGTGCAGTATGCCAAACGCATGATTGGCCAGCGGATGGTCGCCGGCGGGCAGACCTACATGCCGTTGCGCGTGAACTACTCCGGCGTCATGCCGATCATTTTCGCGCAGGCGATTCTGATGTTCCCCCAGAAGATCTTCCTGATGCTGAGCGCGAAGGCGGGCGGCGTCGGGGTGTTTTTCGGCTGGCTGGCGCAGTTGTTGAACGAGGCGCGCGGCGGCATCACTTACTACACGCTGTATTCGCTGCTGATTTTCGTATTCTCATTCTTCTGGGTCGCGACGACGTTCAATGAAATCCAGATCGCCGACGACCTGAAGAAATACGGCGGCTACGTGCCCGGCATGAGGCCGGGCAAGCCGACGGCGGACTTTTTGCGGACCACGATGACGCGCATCACGCTGGCCGGTGCGGTGTTCCTGACGGTCATTGCGCTGATCCCGATGTGGCTCTACACCTATCTGGGCATTGATTACCTGGTGGCGAGTTTCTTCGGCGGCACCAGCATGTTGATCGTGGTGGGCGTGATGCTCGACACGATGCGGCAGGTGGAGACCCACCTGTTGACCCGGCATTACGACGGCTTTTTGAAGAAAGGGCATTTGCGCGGCCGACGCTAGCGCAACGCCTTGCGTTCATTGACACCATGGTCACGGGCCGATAAAGTCGCGAAATGATTGCCTTGAAATCGCCTGAAGACCTGGCCCGTATGAGGCGGTCCTGCGAGGCCGCGGTGGACGTGCTGGACCAGGTCGTCGCGCTGGTTGTTCCGGGCCGCACGACGCGCGAGTTGAACGAGGCCGCCGCGGAGTTCATTCGGGCCAAGGGCGGCAAGAGCGCGTTCCTGGGCTACAAAGGCTACAAGGGCCACATCTGCGTCTCGGTCAACGAGGAGGTGGTCCACGGCATTCCCGACGGCAGGATTCTGGTCGAGGGCGACATTGTGAAGATTGACATCGGCGTCACTAAAGACGGCTTCATTGCCGATGGAGCACGGACTTTTGAAGTAGGAAGGGTTCAGCCG
>JAOACV010000041.1 GCA_026417675.1 Verrucomicrobiia bacterium | reverse complement strand
GTTTCACGTGTTGTCCCGCGAGGTCGCGCATTGTGTCGCGCACCTGCCGCTCGGTGAGCATGTCGTTCCAGACCCACAACGGCGCGGTTGCATATTCGCGCGGAGGACGGGCGAAGAGTTTCTTCACGGCGGCCGATTCGATGGCGCGAGCAGGAGACACGGCGATGAGAAGGGCCGTCAGGAGGAACAGAGTGGCCTCTTGAATCGAGGCAAGAAGAATATGTGAAGGTTTCATGGCGTTCTCGGGTTGGCTGGAATTGCGGGCGGCACTCTACTGCGAACGCGGCGGCAATTCCAACCATGAAGGCTGCCGGCGCAAGACTTCCGGAGGGACGAGCGGCACGAGTCCGCGTTCAACACGTGTCGGCGCATGCAATGGCCTCGCGGAGCTTGGCCCTCCGAACTTTGCGTTGCCGGCATGGGTTGAGCCGAGTCTCTACTCCGCCAGCCTTACTTCCTTTGCCGTTGGGAAGTTGTCGGGCACGGGCAGCGTGACCCTGCCCGTGGCAGCCCATTCGGCGCCGCGGCAGAGGGTTGTTTGGAAACCGATGCAGCGGCAGGAATGCTCGTCGTGGCCGAGCAAGGTGGTGAAGCAACGGCCTTTGCCATAGGGAATCACCCACAGCATCGGTTCATGGGCGCCGGTGCCCCTGAACTCCGGCGACGCGAACGCGGTTGCGAGGATGCGCATGTTCTTCGCCGGACCGCGCTGGCCTTGATACAACTCGTCTTTCGGATGCAGCCACACTTCCGGCAAACCCTGAGTGATCGAATGTTCGCGGTCGCGGATACGAACCTGATACTCATGCTGGGGACCGTGGCCCGCGCCCGGGCCTTCGCCTTTCGGCGTGCGCACGACGTTGCCGTTATCGTCCACTGTTACGCGATCGCCAAAGGTGTTGCCGCGCCAGCCCAGCCCGATCATCAGGTTCCATTCCGGCCACTGCGGGAAGGCGTTGTTGGCGGCGTGAAAGACGACCAACCCGCCGCCGCTGCGAACGTATTCTTCAAACGCCCTGCAAACCGGCTCCGGCCATAGTTCGCCGTTGTAGTTGCTCACGACCGCCGCGTAGTCAGAGAACTTCGGCCGCCAGGTTTTCCATTGTTCGGCGGATTCCTTCTCGACCGCCGCCTTCTTCTCTTTCCACGCCGCCATCGCTTTCTCGTGCGCCGCTTTCTGTGCCGCCGTCAGTTGTCCCCTCGGCGCGGTCGGCGCGCGCGGCGGCGCCGGCGGCGTGGTGGACACGTCCACCGTAAACCGTCCGCACTTTTCCAGCGCTGCCTTGAGGACAGGCGTCGTCGCCACCCAGTTGTGATTGTTCTGCCCGTCAATGATCAACACGCGGAGCTTCTCGGCGCCGAAAACCGGAAAACCCACCCACCACAGACAAACAACGCTCGCCACTACCCAACGCCAACGCAAAGTCATCACGGTTCCATTCCTTTCACTCATCATGCCTCCCGCATCACGCCGTCACCGCGTCCGGCCCGTCATGCGCGTTGACGCGGTAGCGCAAGGTCAGCTTCCCGCCCTTCTTGAGCGTGAACGGCTCGATCATGTTGAACGCGGGCGAGAACCAGCCGTCGTCGCGGCACATCCACGGCGTGGGATGATGCGGATTTGACGGGTCGTCCACGATTGTGACGCCCGCCCAGACATCGCCCTCGCCCTGCTTGCCCGGCGCGACCGGGCCGCTGTAGTCGCACCACGCGGCCCGCTGGCCGAAGACGCCTTTTTCATTCACGCGGCCCATCGCGTCGCGAATTTTGCCGCCGCCGGCCGCCACGCCGATGGTCTTGGCCACGCGGCAGGCGAGGAAACCAAACTTGGTCGCGGCGAACACCACGTCGCCGTTGGGCGCGGTGAATTCAAGCGTCACGCGCAGCGTGCGGTTGGCGCGCAGCGTGAACTCGCGTGTTTCGACCAACAGCACCTTGTTGTCCGCGATCCAGTGGTTCAACGCCGCCACGGTTCCTTCCTCCACACCGTCCTCCAGCTTCAGCAGCCGCTGTTGCACGCAACGACCGTCGCGGTCCGCCCAGAACTTTTGGCCACCCGCGTCGGCGTGCGCGATGAACAGCCCGCGATGATGGCTGTGGCCGACGAGGTCCACCGAATGCCCGTAGGCGAGCACGTTGTGCCCCCGCGCCGTCAGCAGCGGGTAGATGAACGGTCGCGGATAGCTCGCGCCGAAATAGTAGGAGAACACCAGTTGGCCGTCGAGGGTCACGACGACACGGTCGCCGGGTTCCTGATAACACCGGATGCGTGGAAACGGTTTATTCATGGCAGCCCTGCTGTTACGGGCCGGCGCGGCGTTCGTCAAGCGCAGAAGCGGGCCAAGGTCTGAATAGGCCGGGAGATTGTGGACAGTTTTTCTGGTTTGTGAACAGGCTACTCACGCAGACTACCTGCTCCACCGTTGTTTGCCCTCCTGGCCGCTGAGGACCTCGCCACCATCTCCCGGCCCATTACCAAACGGGCGTCGTGCCCCGGCTGCATCACACCTTCGGGTTCAGCGACCACGGCTTGCGCATGGGGCGGCTGAGCATGGCGTTGGCCTTGTCGTCGCCGACGAAGCGTTCCTTGACGGGATCCCACTTGATCGCCGTCCGGCCCAGCCGCAACGCGATGTTGGCAATGTGCGCGATGGTGATGGAGCGGTGCGCGGTCTCCACCGGCGCGACGGTCGGTTTGCCGGAGTAGATGCAGTCAATGAAGTTGGCCTCGTGATGTTTGCTCTCGTAGAGGCGAATCTCGTTCTGGCCGATCTTCTCGCGGCGTAGGCTCTCCGGCGTGAACTCCAGCTTCTCGCGGTTGACGAAAATCTTCCGGCCGTTCTCGCCCTCGAACGTGATCCCGTTCGGCCCGACCGATTCGTCGTCCACGTCCATCCGCACGCCGTTGGCATAGACACACTCGAAGTGGAACGTCGTCGCCGTGTTGTAGAGCGCGCCGGGCGGCGGCAGCTCGCCACGGATGTTCTCGATCTTCACCGGGCCGGACCTGTCCATGTCCAGCGCCCATTGCGCGATGTCAATGTGGTGCGCGCCCCAATCGGTGATCATCCCGCCGGAGTAATCGAAGTTCCATCGCCAGTTCAGCGGGTGCAGCGCCGGCCGATACTCGCGGTGCGGCGCGGGACCTTCCCACAACTCGTAGTTCAGCCCGTCCGGCACCGGCTCCGGCGCCTGTTTCGCGGCCAGCTTGCTGAAATCGCGGTGGCCGCCCGGCAACACGACGCGGATGCGCTGCAGCTTGCCGAGCCGGCCGTTGCGGACGAACTCGCAGGCCATCCGGAAATAAAGCTGCGACCGCTGCTGACTGCCGGTCTGCCACGTCACGCCCGCCCGGGCAATCTCGCGCGCCATCACGCGCCCCTGCTCGACCGTCAGCGCCAACGGCTTCTGGCCGTAGATGTGTTTCTTGCGCCGCGCACACCAGACCGCCATCACCGCGTGCCAATGGTCCGGCGTGGAAATCTGCACCGCGTCCACATCCTCCTTGCCCAACAGCTCGCGGAAATCCTCATACACGCGGCAGCCGTCGTAGCCGGCCTTGCCGGTCTTTTCCGCGTAGAACTTGTTCACCATCCGCCGCCCGACCTCCCGCCCGCCCTTGTGCTCGCCCTGATAACCATAGTGGTCGCCCTCGCGGTTCACATCGCACACCGCCACGACCTGCACGCGGTCAAGGTTCAGGAAATTTGGCGTCACCGATTGCGCGATCGTGCCGAACCCCAAGCACGCCAGGTTAATCCGCTCCGAAGGCGCCGGCCGCCCACCGCGACCCAGCGCCGTGGCGGGAATGATGGCGGGCGCGGCCAGCGCCCCGGCTGCAGCGAGAAATTGACGACGGGAAAGGATGTTCAGATTGTTCATAGCCCCGCATCATACCGAGTAACTCCCAAGGGTCAATAGCGCGCCCCCCGAAATCCCTCCGCTTAACGCTCAGCTTCAGCGGCGGCGTGCCGCGCCGTCCGCTGCAAGCGATTGTTCGACGCCATGGACCGCTCTCTGAGGGAAGACAGAGTCGTACAAGAAGTTCACATCCTCCTCCGTCCAGATTCGAAAGCGTAAGTAGGAGTACCTGCCGATCAGCCTACGCAAATACTTGCGATGTGCTGCCGAAGCCCCCAACAACACAATGACGCTCGCCGCAGCATTCGTCAGCTGGAGAGTCATCAAGGATCCGCGCAGCTGTTTCTCACTCTCGCTGTAAGCGACCTCGAAAGCCACGAACGGCAGGTACTTGTAGCGATCCCCTCTCGCGATCTTCGCCAACTCCTGGGCACCCCGGCCTTTGAAGTACCAAACGCAATCAGGATTGCCCATGTGATACATCTTGCCATGGCTGCGGTGCGTCGCGTGGAACCCAAGCTCTATGCCCACTGCGCGTAACTTCGACACACAGTCACGGTGTTTCATCGTCATGGCGTCGAACAATAAATGGACAGTCTGTATAAACCGGCAAAGGCAGACTGTCCGTCCCCGCCCAAACCGGCGCGCGTTCGCGCGCGAGGGTCTCTAACCTCGCTTTTCCCAAGAAGTTCCATTCTCACCTCGTTCTCTTGGCACCGTCTTATACAGTCTGTATAAACCGGCGTCAATAACCGTCCAGCGGGCTTCTGACGCCGCAGCCGCCTTTGTTCAAAACATGTGTGTAGATCCTCGTCGTGCTCACGTCCTTGTGCCCCAGAAGCTCCTGGATGGTGGGGATGTCATATCCAGCTTCCAGCAGGTGGGCGGCGAAGCAGAGTGCCGAAAGGGATGACATCCAACATGCCGGGCGACACCCGCGCTGGCCACGGCGGGGCCAAGTTGCGAAGCTGTTGCGATCATCGGTGCCTTTCCTGCCTCAAACTGGACGCACAGATACACCCGCCAGCCTGCCGAGTGCAAGCAAACTCTTGGCTGTTTTGTAATGTTGAGGATGGTGGGGGCGGACCATGGAGGACTCGCGTTCTTATAGCCGGAAAGGAACGGTTCAGTTGGATGCGGCGGCGTGATTTGAGTTGAGCAAGGAGAGGGGGTTTGCAACCGCCAAGCTGCGATTGCGCGACATGTGCCGGCGCAACCCAGATTTGAATGGCCGCTACCTAGGCTTGAACTACGACAACTCAAACTTGGATTACGTCAGTTCAAGTCAGCGAAGGCGCAAAAAACGAGTTTTTTGCGATTTTGCACCCCGAAAGCGTGGAACGAAGCAACAACGATGGCCTTTGATCCTGCCGTTTCAAACCCCGGCGGCGACGATTGCGAAACCCAACGAACTGATTGCGCCGTTGCGGCGATAAGAAGACCGGTGGATCGCGTTCTCCGAACGCGATGCTTCGGCAGGCGTAACAGCGCACCCCATCGCGTTCTCCGAACGCAATGCACCAAGCTGGCGCGCCTCAGCGCGTTCGGAGAACGCGCTCCACCAGGCGGGGGCGCCGTCAGCGCGTTGGGAGGACGCGCTCCAAGCCCGGCCGATGCCAAGGGCAGAGGACAAGACCATTAACAAGGCTGTTGAAAAAGGCATGTTTTGAAAAAAAACGACCCTCAAAAACGTTGGGGTTTTCGCATGATTCTTTGCGCGAAAACGACTTTTTCAACAGCCTGCTAGGGGCGGGCCTGTCTTTCGTTCTGTGTTTCTCTTACAAGCCTACACCCTGCTCGCTTTTACAGGAAGGTCAGGACATGACCACGTCATCGCGTCCGCGACCGGCGCAAGAGCTTGTTGTTCGCTTGAAGGTGAATCGCGTTCTTCGAACGCGATTCTGCTGCCCGATTCAACTCATCGCGTCCGGAGAACGCGATCCCCTCTGACTCCGGTTTGTGGAGTCGGGGGGAGCGTAGAGCTCGGATGCTGCACCCTGGAGTTTCTTGGTTTGGCTGGCCCCGATGCTACTCCTCAGTGGCTATTGGTCGGAGCATTTCTTTGCCGCTCCCGTCCAACGCTCCATGCTATGATTACCACTGCCATGAAAAAACTCACCTTCGCCTCCGTGTTGCTTTTCATCATGACTCCCGTTCTGCTCGCCGGCTCGCGAGACGACCAGTGGCGAAAAGTGGACGAAGCTATCAACAAGGGCCTGCCCAAGACCGCTATCGCCGAGTTGGAGCCAATCATCCAAGGAGCGCTCGCCGACAAGGCGTGGGGCGAGGCCGCCAAGGCCATCGCACGGAAGATCGTGCTGCAAGGCAACATCGAGGGCAACAAGCCGGAGGAGAAAATCCCGCGCCTCGAAGCCGAGATCGGCAGGGCGCCGCGCGAGATGAAGCCGCTGCTGCGGACTATCCAGGCCAACTGGTATTGGCACTACTTTCAGCACAACCGCTGGCGGTTCATGCAGCGCACCGCGACAGCGGCCGCGCCCGGCACGGACTTCACCACGTGGGACCTGCCGCTGCTGTTCGCAGAGATTGACAGACAATTTCAAGCCGCGCTGACCGACGCCGACACGTTGAAGAAAACGCCCGTTTCCGCCTTCGACGACCTCCTCGAAAAAGGCGCGCTGCCGGACCGTTACCGGCCGACGCTCTACGACTTCATCGCCCACGACGCGCTGAAGTTCTACACCAGCGGCGAGCAGGCCGCCGCGAAGCCGCAGGACGCCTTCGAGTTGCCGGCCAGCAGCCCGGCGTTGGGCGACGCGGAGGAGTTCCTGAAGTGGTGGCGGACGTTCGCGTTCAAGAGCTTCCCCAACGCCCCCGCCGTCAAGGCGCTCGACCTCTATGGCCGGCTGCTTGCCTTCCACGAGAACGACAAGGATCCGAGCGCGTTCGCGGACGCCGACCTCGCGCGTTTGCAGTTTGCCTACAACACCGCGTTCGGCGAAGAGAAGGCCGCCCGCTACAAGGCGGCGTTGAAAGCGTTCGCCGAGAAAAACGCCGACCATGAACTGTCGGCGCTGGCGTTGCACCGCTGGGCGGGCGTGGTCAAGGGCGAAGGCAACTTCGTCGAGGCGCGCGAGCTGGCGATGCGCGGCCAAAAGGCTTTTCCAGAGAGTCCCGGCGGCAGGCTGTGCCACAACCTCATCCAGGACATCGAAGCCAAGTCCGCCCCCATCACCACCGAGCGCGTCTGGAACAAGCCGATGCCAAAAATCACTGTCCGCTACCGCAACGTCACGCAGGTCTTCTTTCGTGCCGTCGCGTGGGACTGGAACGAGTTCCTCGCCAAGGACCGCTCACGCCCGGAGTGGTTGGACGACCGCGAGCGCAAGGAGTTGCTCTCGCGCAAGCCNTCGCTGGAATGGTCGGCCAAGCTGCCGCCGACGCCGGACTTCAAGGAACGCGTCGAGCGGCTGCCGGCGCCGGCTTCACTCAAGCCCGGCCACTATTTCATCGTCTCCAGCCACGACGCAAGCTTCGGCGACAAGGACAACCAGATCAGCTACACGAACGTCTGGGTTAGCGACCTTGGGCTGGTGGTCGTCACGCATGAGGGCAAGGTGTCGGGATTCGTGCTCGACGCAGCTAGCGGCGAGCCGATTGCGGACGCCGAGGTTGTGGCGTGGCGGCTTGACCGCGGGGTCCGCGTTCTGCACGGCACGGCGCACACCGACGCGAACGGCTGCTTTAGTTTTCCGACGGGCGAACACCGCCCCCTGCTGCTGCGCGCCCGCGCTCGCGGCCATGAGATCGGCTCGCAAGAGGAATATCGCTCTTACCATTACGACCAGCGGCGCGTGGAGAGCCAAGCCATCTTCTTCACCGACCGCGCGATCTATCGCCCCGGCCAGACTGTCTCCTACAAGGGCATCCTCATCCGCGTGGACCAGAAGGGCGACAACTACGAGACGCTCGCCGACCGCCGTGTCGAGGTTGTCTTCGAAGACCCGAACGGCAAGGAAGTCGCCAAGGCCCCCCACACGCCAAGCGGATGCTGCACTTGCACTGGCATCTTCACCTCGCCCCCCGATCTCGTCATGGGCCAGTATCAAATCCGCCTCATCAGCGGCGGCCAAGGCGCGACTTGGTTTAGCATCGAGGAATACAAACGGCCGAAGTTCCAGGTCACACTCGACGCGCCCAAGACCGCGCCGAAGCTCAACGACAAGGTTTCGTTGCAGGGCAAGGCCGAAGCCTACACCGGCGCGGCGGTGGACGGCGCGAAGGTGAGGTGGCGTGTCGTGCGCGAGGTGCGCTGGCCGTATTGGTGGCACTGGTGGGACTGGCGCGGCGGCCGCGGTCGCGGCAGCGAGAGCCAGGAGATCGCGCACGGGACGGCGGCGACCGCGACCGACGGCACCTTCAAGGTCGAGTTCACCGCGAAACCCGACCCGCAGGTCGAGGAGAAGAGCGAGGCCAGCTTCTGTTTCCGAGTCTATGCGGACGTGACCGACACCGCCGGCGAGACGCGCTCAGCCGACCGCGGCGTCAACGTCGGCTTCACCGCCCTCTTGGCCCGCGTCGAGGTGGACGAGTGGCAGACGGATGCAAAGCCGGTGGAGTTGCGGATCAGAACCGCGACGCTCGACGACGAACCGCAAGCCGCGAAGGGCATCGTGAAGATTTACCGGCTCAGCGAGCCGAAGCGCGTCCAACGCCCGCCGCTGGCGAGCCGCCGCTATTACTATTCGCCCGAGGCTGACGGAGCTGACGAAGAGAAAGACCAATCCGACCCGAACAACTGGCCGCTCGGCGAGGTTGTGGCCGAGTTGAAGTGGAGCGCCGATGCCGAGGGCAAGGCTGCCGTATCCACGAACCTCGGCCTAGGCGTTTATCGCGCGATGCTGGAGACGCAGGATCGTTTTGGCAAGAAGGTTACGGCCCGCGCGCAAATCACCGTCCTCCGGCCCGGCGCAGAGCGGCTCGCCATTAAGCTGCCGCATCTGGTCAGCGCGCCGAAGTGGCAAGTCGAGCCGGGCGATGAGTTCATGGCGCTCTGGGGCACAGGCTACGACACGGGCCGCGCGTTCGTGGAGATCGAGCGTCGCCGGCAGATGATTCAGCGTTACTGGACGAAACCGGGCGCGACCCAGCAGCAGATCAAGCTCGCGGTGGCCGAGACGATGCGCGGCGGCTTCACCATCCACATCACGCAAATCCGCGAGAACCGCGCCTACCTGACCTCGCGCCGCGTGGACGTGCCGTGGAGCAACAAGGAGCTGGCAGTGAAATGGGAGCATTTCACATCGAAGCTCCAGCCGGGACAGAAGGAAACGTGGACGGCGGTGATTCGCGATCCGTTATCCGTAACTCGTAATTCGGGNCGCGGCACAAAGGCAACCTCCACGAATCACGAATCACGAGTCACGAGTCACGAATTACGAACCGCAGAAATGGTGGCCACGCTTTACGACGAATCGCTCGACGCCTACCGCAAGCACGACTGGTTGCGGCGGCTGAACGTTTTCTACAACGATTTCTCGGACCGCCGCGCCGATTTCGGCAACATCGCCAAGCAGTTCCAGCACATGCGGGGCAACTGGCAACGGGATTATCTGGGCGTGGACATGCGCTACCGCGATTTCCCGGCTGATCTCGGTCGAGAACGTGTGGGGCTACGGCTGGGGTTTTGGCAGTCGCAGGATGATGAAAGCGGCGAGAGGCGGAATGGTCGCTGATGGTCTCGCGCTCGCAGAAACTGCCGCGATGCCCGCGGCGGCTCCCGCGCCTGCCTCGCCACCAATGGAGATGGACAAGGCCGAAAAAGTGAGCCAGGTGGTTTCCAAAGACCAGGAGGCTGGTATCGGCGGCACAGCGCGCGGCGAGCGGCAAGCGATTGACCTCTCGAAAGTCTCGGCGCGCAAGAACCTCAACGAGACGGCGTTCTTCTTCCCGCAGTTGACCAGCGATGCCAACGGCGTCGTGCGGATGACGTTCACGATGCCGGAGGCGCTGACCTCGTGGCGGTTCCTCGGCTTCGTCCACGACCGCGCCTGCCGCAGCGGGTTCCTCGAAGGCCACGCCGTCACGGCGAAAGACCTGATGGTGCAGCCCAACCCGCCGCGTTTCCTTCGCGAGGGCGACACGGTGGAGTTCACCGTGAAGGTCTCCAACCAGTCGGCCGCGCGGCAGACCGGCACGGTGCGGCTGACGTTCAGCGACGCGGCCACCGAGCAGAGCGCCGACGAGCTGCTCGGCAACGCGAAGACGGAACAGGAGTTCGACATCCCGTCGAAGGAATCGCGCAGCTTCGCGTGGCGCATCCACGTGCCCGATGGCGCGCCGTTCCTCGCCTACAAGGCGGTCGCGGCCACCGCGCGGCTCTCCGATGGCGAAGAGGGCGCGGTGCCGGTGCTCTCGCGACGGATGTTGGCGACCGAATCGTTGCCGCTGCCGATCCGCGGCCCGGCGACG
>JAOACV010000419.1 GCA_026417675.1 Verrucomicrobiia bacterium | reverse complement strand
GCCTCATGCAAGACCCGATCTACCGCGCCGACATCCGCATGAACAGCATGGGCTACTACAAACCGCCGATGACATCCTACTGTTTGGAAGCCGAGTCGCCCGGCCTGAATCTCACCGCCATGACCAACAACGCCGGCAAACCGGTTTGCCGTGTTGTGGTCTCCGCGTCGCTCCGCGAAGGCCTTGCGGGCGTCGTGCAACTGGAAGGCGGTGCCAGCGTCAAACTCTCGCCGAATCAATTCGCCGTTAACCTCAAGCCCGGCGAACGCCACGTCCAAGGCGTCGAGATTGAAGGCGCTTCCGACTCCTGCCTTGTCCGCGCCACGTTGACCGCGAAAGACCGCATCCTGCGCGGCCAAGTGCCCATCATCGGACGCAGGAAGTGATCGTCATGAGAGTATTCACGCTGTTGCTCACAGTTGCGGCGATGGAAGCAGCGGCTGGCGATGCCACTGTCACCGGCGAACTCAAACAATGGCACAAAGTTACGCTCACCCTCGACGGACCCTTCGTGCGCGAACGCGACAACGACCCGAATCCGTTCACCGATTACCGGCTTACCGTCACCTTTACCCACGAGTCCGGCTCGCGGCGTTATGTTGTGCCCGGCTATTTCGCTGCCGACGGCGACGCAGCTAACACCTCCGCCGATGCAGGCAACAAGTGGCGCGCGCATCTTTCGCCGGACAAACCGGGCCGCTGGCACTACGTCGTCTCCTTCGTGAAAGGCAAACACGTGGCCATCACGGACGCACAAGGCGAAGCGGTCAAACCACTCCACGGCCTCGAAGGCTCTTTCACCGTCGCACCCACCGACAAAACCGGCCGCGACTTCCGCGCCAAAGGCCGCCTCCAATACGTCGGCAAACATTACCTGCGGTTTGCGGGCAGCGGAGAATATTTCCTCAAGGCCGGGGCCGATGCGCCGGAGACGTTGCTGGCCTACGCGGACTTCGACGGCACGGAGGCCCACAAGAAGAACGCGCCGCTGAAAACGTGGGCGCCGCACATCCGCGACTGGCGCGCAGGCGATCCCACTTGGAAAGACGGCAGAGGCAAAGGATTGATCGGCGCGTTGAACTATCTGGCCGGCAAAGGCTGCAACGCCTTCTCGTTCCTCACCTACAACGCCGGCGGCGATGGCGACAACGTCTGGCCGTTTGTCGAGCGCGACGACAAACTTCATTACGATTGCTCCAAGCTCGACCAGTGGGGCATCGTCTTCAATCACGCCACCGCACGCGGCCTTTACCTGCATTTCAAGCTGCAAGAGAACGAAATGGACGACGATCGCCGCGGCCACGAGGCGAAACCCGGCCGCGTGCCCGAATCCCTCGACGGCGGCAGGCTCGGCCCCGAACGCAAGCTCTACTGCCGCGAACTCATCGCCCGATTCGCGCACAACCTCGCGCTCAACTGGAACATCGGCGAGGAAAACACGCAGTCGCCGGGGGAAATCCGCGACATGGCCCGCTACCTCCACCTCACCGACCCCTACAAACATCATATCGTCATCCACACCTTCCCGAATCAGCAGGACAAGGTCTATCCGCCGCTGTTGGGCGAGCGGTCGCATTTGACGGGCGCATCGTTGCAAAACGGCTGGAGCCAAGCGCATCAGCGGGTGTTGAAGTGGGTCACCGAATCCGCCAGAGCCGGCAAACCGTGGGTCGTGGCCAACGACGAGCAGAACCCGGCCGAACTCGGCGTGCCGCCCGATCCCGGTTACGAAGGGTTCGACGGCAAGGCCGTCGGCAACGACGGCAAAGCCTACACGCTCCACGACATCCGCAAACTTTGCCTGTGGGGCGCGTTGATGGCCGGCGGTGCGGGTGTGGAATACTACTTCGGCTACAAACTGCCGCAGAATGATCTGTTGTGCGAAGACTGGCGCAGCCGCGACAAGAGCTGGGACTACGGCCGCATCGCGCTTGAGTTTTTCACCGCCAACAAGATTCCATTCTGGGACATGACCAGCGCCAATACGCTCGTCGGCAACGCCGAGAACAAAAACACCCGCTTCTGTTTTGCCAAACCGGGCGAACTCTACCTTGTTTATCTTCCCAACGGCGGCACCGCCGAGCTTGCCCTCTCCGCCGCAAACGGAAAGTTCACCGTCAAATGGTTCAACCCGCGCATCGGCGGCGCGCTTCAGGACGGCACAGTCAGGTCCGTCATCGCCGGCGGCACGGTCTCGCTCGGCCAACCGCCATGCGACCCAACGGAAGACTGGCTGGTCATCGCGCAAAAATGAAATCGGTTGCTCGTGCTGCCTCATTTGTTTTGGCGGCCATCGTGGGCGCCGTTGCGGCAACCGCCGCCACGCCCCGGCCCCGCCTGGCCGTGCTCACGGACATCGGCGGCGATCCCGACGACCAGCAGTCCATGATCCGCCTGATGGTCTACGCGAACGAATTCGAGATCGAGGCGCTCATCCCCGGCGCCTCCGGCACGCGCGGCGAGTTGAAGAAGGCGCTCACCCGGCCCGACCTCATCCGCGAAATCATCGCGGGCTACGAGCGGGCGCTGCCGAACCTCAAACGCCACGCCACCGGCTGGCCGGAAGCGGGACAGTTGGGCCGCTGCGTGAAGTCCGGCAACCCGCAGCGCGGACGCAACGCCATCGGCGAAGGCCGCGACACGGAAGCCTCGCGCCAGCTCATCGAGCGGATTGACGCCGGGTCCCCGGAACGCCCGCTGAACATCTGCATCTGGGGCGGCCAGACCGATCTGGCGCAGGCGCTCTGGCGCGTCAGACGCGAGCGCGGCGAAACCGGCTTCGGCGCGTTCGCCAAAAAATTTCGCGTCTATGACATCAACGACCAGGACGCCATCGCCGACTGGATGCGCGCGGAGTTTCCCGGGATGTTCTACATCCTCGCCAAAGCGCCTCCGGGCCGCGACAAACGCGAGGGCACCTATCGCGGGATGTATCTGACTGGCGACGAATCGCTCACCAGCCGCGACTGGATCGAGAAACACGTTCGCCGCGCCGGCCCGCTCGGCGCCTTGTATCCCACGAAAACCTGGACCGCGCCAAACCCGCACGGCTGCCTGAAGGAAGGCGACACGCCGTCGTGGTTCTTCTTCCTGCCGCTGGGCGGCAACGACCCCGCCGATCCGTCCAAACCGGGCTGGGGCGGCCAGTATCAACGCGAGCCGGACGGCTGGTGGTGCGACCTGCCGCGCCGCGATGACTTCGATCCGCGCACCACCGTCAGCCGCTGGCGACCCGATTTCCAACGCGACTTCGCCAAGCGGATGGCGTGGTGCCTCCCCACAAAACCCTGAAGACGCAAGCGCCTTGCCTTGCGCGGCGAACAAACCACCAAACCGCCCGGCAAGAATAACGCCAGCAACAACGACTGGATGCTGGTGATGGAAGCGAAACGCGAGTTGCTTGTGCCTCGTCGCCGACCACATTCGTGCGGCGGTGTGGGACGGTGCATCCCCTGTCTCTTATACACATCTCCGA
>JAOACV010000418.1:2239-3499 GCA_026417675.1 Verrucomicrobiia bacterium | reverse complement strand
GCGCAACTGCTCTGCGTCGAACGCGACGGCCACAGCCGCGTCGAGCGCGTGCCCGGCAGCGCCAACCTGTTGATGGCCGAGGCCACGCAACGGTTCCTGGCGGTCACACATGAACGCTACGCGGCGGCGGTTGGCCGGTTCTTCGGCTCCACCGTGCGGGCGATTTTCACCGACGAACCGTCGCTGGCACTTCAACACCGCCCGCGGGCCAAGGACGAAGTGTCCTGGCGGTTGGCGTGGGCGGACGCGATGGAGAAAGCGCTGGGCGGCGATTTCCGGCAGCGGCTTGCTGGCGCGGGCGGCGATCTGGCGCGCTCTCCGGTGTGGCGCGATTACTGGGCGGCCTACACGCGCGTCTTCCACGAAGCATGGGTTGCGCCGATTGCGCGGTGGTGCGAGGCGCACCAGATCGCCTTCAGCGGCCATTTCCTGGGCGAGCACAGTTTTGGCACGCAGGTCGCTTACAACGGCAGTTTGCGACGGCAGCTTGCCGCGCTCGGCATTCCGGGCATAGACGAGGTCTCAACGCGCATTGAGCCGTCCCGGTGCGAGGCGCTGACACTGGCGGCCATCGCCGAACTGGAGGGCCGGGAGCGGATGGCGGAGGTCTATGCGCTCGGCCCGCCGAGCATGAGTCTCGGCACGATGCGGCAGATGGTGGACCTCTGCGCGGCCTGCGGCGTGAACCGCTACGTCCTCGCGATTTGCCCGCTCGACCTTCGCGGCGGCATCCTCAAGCGCGATTACCTCGGCATCCACGGCCCGCAACAACCGTGGTTCCGCGAGTGCGCAAAGGTGTATGCCGAGCGCGTCGCCGAAGCCGCCGCACGCGCCCGTGCCGCCAAGCCGCTCGGCGTGCCTTGGCCCTCGGATGAGGAACTCTGGGCCGTCGCCGGTCCGGAGCCGACACGGTCGGAGAGGTTGAAAGCCCTGACGGAGAGATTCGTCGCGGCGGCGCGCGAGGCCATCCGCGCGCGGCTGGAGCCAGGCCATGTCGCCGTCGCCGCGCTGGCGCGAAAAGAACTCGCGGCGGAGTGGACGTTCAAGCCGAAAGGTTTGAACTCGCTGCGACTCGACGCACCGACGCTGACGGTCGTTGACCTTCCGCGCCGGGCCGAAATGTCGGTGCAGTCGCAGCTCGTTCGCACCTTGCGCATCAACGGCTCGCTCGTGGACTTGATCGCCGCGCCAGCGGACCGGCAATTTGACTTCAGCTACCGCCGCGTGCCGGTCGCGAAGCTGCTGCGCGCCGGCGAGAAT
>JAOACV010000418.1:0-2229 GCA_026417675.1 Verrucomicrobiia bacterium | reverse complement strand
CGGCAGCGTCAGATGTGTATAAGAGACAGGGTGAAAACCGGATTGAAGCGGAACTGACCGAGCCGAAGCCGTTGCGGTTTCTGCCCGCGCTGATTTTGTGGGGCGATTTTGCCGTGGACTCGGAGGGCCGGCTGATCAAGCCGCCAGGAACGATCAAGCTCGGCGACTGGCGGACGCAAGGTTATCCGGCTCTCTGCGGCACAGGTTGCTACGCGGCGACGCTGCAATTGGATGCGGCCCCGCGGAGGCTCGAACTGGACACGGGCGGTTATCCCGCGCGCGTCATCTGGAACGGTCGTGATCTTGGCCTGCGCTGCTGGCCGCCGTTCGAGTTTGATTTGACCGATGCGGCGCGCGCCGGCCGCAACACGATGGAGATTCGCATCACCAGCACACTCGGGCACCTCGTCACCGCCAAGGCGTCGCCGCCGGTTGGACTGCTCGGAGCGTGGGTTTAGACCTTCCGCAACTTGACACGCGGCAGCAGGCGCCGCATCAACCGCGCGCCGCAGCCGTTTTCCGGCGACGAGGCGACACAAGCTGCTCCGGCGGCGACACCCCAACGCAACGCTTCCGGCAGTTCCAAGCCTCGCACCAAAGCGAGCGCAAACGCCCCTGTCAGGCAATCGCCGGGGCCGACGTTGTTGCGGCGGGGAACGCTCGGCGAGCGCGCCGACCATCGCTCCTTGGCCGTCGTCATCACCGCGCCAAGGGGGCCGCGCGAGATCACCGCGACCTCGGCGCCCATCTTCACGAGCCGCTGCGCGGCCCGCGCGACGGCCTCGGTGGTTTCGAGCCGTCCGCCGAGCAGGCGTCGTGTCTCGTGAACGTTCGGCTTGACCATGAACGGCCTGGCGCGCAGGCCGAGCCGCAGCGGTTCGCCGTCGGTGTCGAGGATGACGCGCACGCCCCGGCGGTTGGCCAGTCGAATGATCTCGGCGTAAGTGTCGGCGGGCACGCCGGGCGGCAGGCTGCCGCTGAGAACCAGCACAGCCGTGCGCGGCAGATTGCGGTCCACGGCGTCAATGACCTGATGCAGCTCGCGCGCGGTCAGGCGCGGGCCGGGGGCGTTCAGGCGCGTGTGCGCGCGTCCGTGGGGCTCGTGGATGTTGATGTTGACGCGCGTTTCGCCGGCGATGGGCACCAGCTTGGCCCGGATGCGCGTCTTGGTGAAGCGGTTCAGGAAATCCATCCCCATGTGGCCGCCGATGGGCGCGATGGCCAGCGTGCGCCCGCCGAGCGCCTGCACGACCCGGGAGACGTTGATGCCCTTGCCGGCCGCCTCGCGGTGGCGCGCGACGATGCGGTTGATGTCATCGCGCACCAAGCGCCGCACCTCGACCTCTAGGTCAATGCAAGGATTCAGCGTCAGTGTCAGGATCATTGCGCCTCCAAAAGCTCCTCACGCATCTTCCACGCCCGTCTCAAAATCTTTCTCGCCAGCGTCTGTTTGCTCGCGCGCGGCGGCCGCTCCACGCGCCCGTGCCGGTCTATCAAGATGACCTTGTTAGTGTCCACACCGAAACCGGCTCCAGCCTCGCTCACATCGTTGGCCACGATCAAATCCAGCTTCTTTCGCTCCAGCTTTCCGCGTGCGTTCGCCTCCACGCGCCGCGTCTCCGCCGCGAACCCGACCAGCACCTGCCCGCGCCGCCGTCGCTTGCGTCCCAAAACTGCCGCGATGTCCACCGTCGGTTTCAACCGCAGCGTAAACCCTGGCCTTCGACCGCCGACTTCAGACTTTTTGATCTTCTGCCGCGCGCGCCGCGCAGGCGTCCAGTCGGCCACCGCGGCGCATAGAATAATGATGTCGGCCCGTTTGGCACGCAAAAAAACTTCGCGCGCCATTTCGGCGGCGGTCTCGACGCGGATCGTCTCAATGCCGCGCGGCGACGGCAGCGCGGTCGGGCCGCTGACCAGCGTCACGCGCGCGCCGGCCTCGCGCGCGGCCTCCGCCAGCGCGTAGCCCATTTTGCCGGACGACGGGTTGGAGATGAACCGGACGGGGTCCATCCATTCGCGCGTCGGCCCGGCGGTGATGAGGACGTTCATGGTGGGTCGCCGTGAGACGTAAAACGCAAAAAAAGAATGCCCTTGCGTTTTACGTTTCACGTTTCACGTCGCGCGTTTCTTCCGCTGCGGCACCGCGCGCTCGATGGCCTCGCGACTCGAGGCGCGACCCATCGCGTCGAGCCCGGCGAACGCGTCGGTCGACGCGACGCCATACAT
>JAOACV010000417.1 GCA_026417675.1 Verrucomicrobiia bacterium | reverse complement strand
ACAATAGCGTGTTGGGTTTCGAGCAGGCGCTGCTGGGTCGCATCGCCTACCGCGTGGCGAAGGAGAAACATCTGCCGCAACTTGGCCCGCGCGACGTGCTCATCGTCGCATTCCAAACCTGTCTCAGCGACGGCGAATGCGCCGCCATCCGAGCCGCCGTCGCACGCGGTTGCGGCGTCGTCATCACGGGGCTGACGGCTGAGTGCGACGAGAACAACCGCCAGCGCGAAAAACCGGCGTTGCTCGGTCTCAACGGCAAGCCCAATGTCCGCTACTTCGAGAAATGTCCGGGCCGGGTCAGCCAGCCCAAAGGCGACGGCGAATCCGGCCTGCGCGCCGCCATGCCCGCCCGCAGGGCGGAAATCCTCGCTGCAGTCCACGAACTGGCGCGGCAAGGATTGGCCGCCGAACTGGACTGCGGCGACCGCAAACAACCGCTGACCTTCGTGGACGTTTACCGCCTGCCCAATTCCGTGATGGCGCACGTCGTCTATTACGGCGACGGCGAACCGACCGGCCTTCGCCTCCGCGTTGCAGATTGGCTCACCAAGGCCGAGCCGACGCTGCATTCACCCCACATCAACACCCCACAGCCTTTGAAGCGATCTGCCCAAGGCTGGATCGCACTGCCCTCCACCTTCGGCCGCTACGCGGCGCTGAAGTTCGCCTGATGACCGGCGCGGATTCGACCGTTATGTTGCCCCTGTCGCGCGAGTGGCGGGTGGATGTGCTTTATGAAGACCGCGCGCTGCTCGCGATCAACAAGCCGGCTGGTCTGATCGCCGCGCCGGAGAGCTGGTCCCGCACGCGGCGCAATCTGATGCGCTATCTCCAGGAAGGGATTCAGCGACGCGCCTACTGGGCCGTGTCGCGCGGCATCCGCTGGATCAAGAACGTCCACCGGATTGACGCCGACACCAGCGGCATTCTCCTGCTGGCGAAAACGCCTGTCGCGTTGGAGCGCATGAGCGACCTGTGGGAACACCGCGAGGTCGAGAAGGAATACATCGCGCTGGTGGAGGGCGCGCCGCGCCAGACGACGCTCGAGATCGTGCGGGGCATCGCGCCGCATCCGAAGCGGGAGGGGCTGATGGTCATTGACGATAAGCACGGGAAACCAGCGCAGACATTCGTCTCGCTGCGGGAACAGTTTGCCCATCATGCGCTGCTGTCGGCAAAGCCGGCGACGGGGCGCACGCATCAGATACGGATTCACCTCGCCAGCGTCGGCCTGCCGATTGTCAGCGACCCGCTCTACGGCAGTGGGCGGCCCGGTCCGATGCCTCGGCTCGGTTTGCATGCCGC
Source organism: Verrucomicrobiia bacterium (assembly GCA_026417675.1). GTDB lineage: Bacteria > Verrucomicrobiota > Verrucomicrobiia > CAIQCK01 > CAIQCK01 > JAOACV01. The sequence goes on along the minus strand of JAOACV010000417.1, from coordinate 2,201 downwards.
ACGGTTGCGGTTTGTGCACCCGTTCACACATCAGCCGGTGGAGATCGAAGCGCCGTGGCCGACGGACTTGCGGGAAGCGGTGGCGAGACTTCGCCGAGAACGCGGCATTTCAGATTTCTGATTTCTTCCACTCCGTCCGCTTCCTATACTGCAACCATGTTCCGGCCATTGATTTGCTGGTTCACAACCCTCGCCGCGCTCGCGCACGCGGCGACGACGAACACGTTCAGGTTCATCGGCGTGGTCGAGCCGGCCAACCTCATCGTCAACGGCGGGTTCGAGGAAGGCAGGGAAGGGCCGACGGGTTGGCGCTTCGGCTCGGCGAGGATGGAAAACTTCCAGTATGGCCGCACGCGCGACGCGGCGGGTGGCAAGCTGGCGGCGCGGATTGTGTGCCGCAGCGACGAGATGAGCGGCTACTGGTCGCAGCGCGTGACAGTGAAGCCGCACACGCGCTACCGATTGTCGCTGAAGGTCAAGCTGGAGTCCGGCAAGGCGCTGGTCTATCTCCGCGGCAAGACGCTCAACCAGCGGCTGTATCTGAACGCGGCGACCGACAATCCGCTCGTGCCGGTCTTTCTGCCGGCGAAATGGGCCGCCGGAGTCGTCGAAACGAACACCTGGCTGGCGCAAACGCTGGAGTTCAACAGCGGCGACGAGACGTCACTGGCGCTCGACCTCGGCATGTATTTCGCGGCCGGCGCGGTGAACTTCGACGAGGTGGAGTTGCGTGAGATTCCATAAGCAAACCTTTCCATGGATCGCGTGGTTGCTGGCTGCGACGGCCCCGGCGCAGGAGACGATCCGCGCGGGTTGGTTGGAGTTGCGGATGTCCAACGGGCAGAGCCAGGTGATCGCCCGCGACTTGCGGCGTGGCAGCGACTACGCGTCGGGCGCGGTGGAGGTGATGGTCACGGAGGGGCCGCAGAAGGTTCGCTTGGCGGACGGCGACACCCTACGCATCGGCCGCGAGGTGAAGGTGGAGGGCGGCCACGTGCGTTGGCGCGCAAAGATCGAAAACCTCTTGCCGCGCACGCGCCTGCTGGAGGTGAAGTGCGTGTTCACGGCGCGGTTCGACGGACCGGTCCGGTGGTGGGACGGGCACAGCGTCCGCGACTCGGGCGGCGCGCGCCGGAGCCTGACGCACACCTTTCCAATGACGTGCGCTTACGCGAAGCGGGCCGGCGTGGCGGTTGGGCTGCGGCCGGACGTGCTCTGCTCGTGGCTGGAACAGGGCTGGGAGGCGGCCACGCCGCAGGATGGCCGGCTCAGCCAGACGCTGCGGATCGTGGTGGGATCGGAAAAGAGCGAGACGATCGAGTTCGTGCTCTACGCGTTCGAGCCGCGTCACGGTTTTCTCGACGCGCTGCAGGTCTATTACGACGAATTTCCCGCGTGGTTTCGCGCCACAAAAGGCGTGGACCCGCGCGTGACGGGCGGCGGCGCGACTTACTGGTGCTGGCAGCGCAACTCGCCGGAGATGTGCCGGCGGTTTTTCGGCGACTGGGAGTGGTGCTATGCGCCGTTTCGCAGAACGGGCGATTGGTATGGCCGCGAGGAACTCTGGGACTATAAACCGGCGAGGCCGTTTGGAAGGGATCGCGGTCTGCCGCGCGAGGAGTTTCTGGCAAAGCGCGCCGAGCAATTCGAGCGCGGCCGGCGATGCGACGTGGCGATGCTGTTCTACCTGCCGGCGAACATCTGGTGCGAAATCCAACTCGCCAACGAACGCTACAGGGACGCCATCGTGCTGCGCGAGGATGCATCGGGCACGCCGAAGCCGATGGAGTCGCACAAGCCGTGGGTCACCGGCCATGACGACGAACTGGTCGTGTTTCCTTGGGCGACGAGTTTTGCCGAGGCGTGCATGCGCGACATGCGGCAGCTCGCGGCGGAGTTGAGCCTCGCCGGCTTCGCGTTCGACACGGCCAACAGCGGCATCCCCTATCGCGGTCCCGGCGCGTTGCGCTGCCCCGGACGCGCGTGGGACGAGCGCGGCGTGTTTGTGGACATCGGCGTGGCGGTGGCGCTGATGGAGGAGTTCGCGCACACGCTGCAGACGCGCGACGGCCGGCGCTGCGCGGTGGTGTCGAACCCGACGGGGCGCACGACGTGGCCGGTTTGTTTTCGCAGCGACGCGGCGATGCACGAATACGCGCCCTATCGGCAAATGGAGGACCAGCAATCGCTGCGTCACATGC
>JAOACV010000416.1:3273-3507 GCA_026417675.1 Verrucomicrobiia bacterium | reverse complement strand
GCGTAGGTCCGCTCAACTGTCGGACCGTGGGCCGTGCCGCCGTCGGTGAACGTCCAGTCGTACGCCGTGATTCGACCATCGTCCGACCACGATCGGCCGCCGTCGAGAGTCACCGATTCGCCGACGGCAACGAAGTGGTGCGGTCGTGCGACGGCCTGGAGTTTCGGCCGAAACTCTCGGCGGTACGCCTCCCACAAAAACGCGTACCCCTCGACGATGCCCCATTTGCCCGAC
>JAOACV010000416.1:0-3247 GCA_026417675.1 Verrucomicrobiia bacterium | reverse complement strand
GAAGTGGAGATGGGACCATCCGCCGCTGCCGCCTTCTTTGCCCAAAAGTCCGATCGTCTGGCCTCGCTTCACTCGGGCACCGGGCTGCACCGAGTTTGCGATGGTGTGCAGGTGGCTGTAGCGGTAGTACCAGCCGCGGTCGTCGAGAACATAAACCACATCGCTGCGCGGCCGGACGGGCGTGTCCTCGTAGCCCGGCAGCGTTTTGTCCGCCGAGGAGACCACCAAGCCGTCCGTCGCGGCCACCACGTCCACCAGACCCTCGCAACCGCCAAAGTCGAGGCCGTTGTGGTAGTAGATGCTCTTGCTGCTGGGCCGTTCGCCGCCGTCCACGAAACACGGTTCGTTGGCCATCTGTGTGTCGCTGGCGAACCATCGCTGCTTGAGCGGATAGCCGAACGTGCCTGGCTCTATCAGCGGCGAACCGGCGGGCCAGAGCCGCAACCGCGCGTCCTTCTCCAAGCCCCACGCGTCGCGGTGGGAGTTGGTGTAGTAGCCCTTGGTGATCGGGCAATCCACCTGCACGCCCGCGACAGTCTTCGGAAGGTTGTAGTTCGCTGACGAGAGCGTGAGGACCTCGCCGTTGACCTCGACCTTCGCCAAGGCCACTCGCACCGCGTTGCGGAGCGGGTCGCGCGTCTCAGCAACGCCGAGCAGCTTCACGCGCGCCGTCTTGCCGTCGCACAGCGTCACCGTATGCGTCTCGCCGATGTCCAGGTCCACCGTCCGCGCCAGCGGCGCGCGCGTCGGCTCCGGCGGCGCGGCGGTTGTTGGCAGCAAACCCGCGGTCACCGCCAAACCAAGCACCCATCTGAAGGCATTTCTTATCCTGGGCATGAATGTAGTTCGACTTTGCAAAGTCGAGGCGGGACGTGCTATCGCCGCAGACTCGACTTTGGAAAGTCCAGTTACTCGCCAGCTCATCAGTTCGACGCTCATCGTTTTCATCATTTCTTCAGTGGTTCGAGTTTGCCTTGGTGTTTCCACAATTCGATGTTCGCCCGCTCCGTGATGACAAGGATCTCTTCATGACACCTGTCAGCGTGCCACCGCGCGCTGTCCGCGCGCCACAAAAATACCTGGAATCTACGCGGAAGAAAGCATCTTCGCGCAGTTTCCGGTGTTATCGGCCAGTGTGCAATAAACGGTAGAGACACGCGAGGACAAGACCATGAAGCTCCGTAGCGAAGTTTCTGTCAGCTATAAGTGACTGACGTTATGCGCTTCACGATATGGAATTCGGCTATCGCGGCCCTGCTGTTCGGGACGCAGGCTGTGCGGGCGGATCGCTGCGTTGTGCCGGGGGGCACCTCGGCATCGCCGACGGACCTCGCCCAATACGTCAGCAGGGCGGGCTGCGACGAGTTCGTCTTGCAGGACGGTTGGTATAGCTTTCCGAAACTGACGCGCCCCGCGATCACCATCCGCGCGGAGCACGCGGGCAAGGCGCGGGTCCAGAATGCGTTTGCGATTGGCGCCCCCGGAGTGACGATTGACGGCGTTTCCATGGAGGGCGAGAGACGGCGGATTGCGGTCCACGCTCCGGGCGCGACCATCAAGAACTGCCGCTTTTCAAATTTTGGGAAGGTCTCCTACGGAAACGCCGTCTGGATTCGGGATGAAAGCCTGAGCGCGACCAATATCACCGTCGTCGCGAACAACACCTTTGATGATTGGGGCGGCGCGCCCGCCAGCGCCTGCGTGGTCATCGGGACCACCCAGGACGCGCCGCATGTCATGGAGCAAATCAGCGTTCATGTGTTGAGCAACCGGTTCGTTCGCGGGCCGACGGCTGCCCAGAAACCGCAAGGAGGCAATTCTGCGATCCAGGCGTTTAATCCGTTTCTGGCTGTTGGCAATTACATTGACACTGTCAACGGGCCGGCCATCCAGAACAAAACCAAGAACTCGAAAATCATCGGCAACACCCTCGTGAACTGCACCGGCTGGGGGGCGCTTTACAACCGCGCCTTTGGCGGCAACCAGTGGCTCAGCAACGTGGTCATGCGCGCGGACTGTGGGTTCGATGTGTTTCAGGGCGACCGCATTTTGTTCCAGGGCAACGTTTTTTATGACGTGAAGTATTTCGGAAACATCAAGAACTTCCGAAGCGGCACCCACGATCTGGTTTTCCGCAACAACACCTTCTGCAAGAGCAGCGGCTGGGCCGGTGTCATCTGGGACAGGAACTCCGGCGGGACCTTCAGCGGGATCGTTTGGCGGGACAACGTGTTTTGCGAGACGAGAGGCCGCGCGATTTCCTGGCAGGGCGACTATGACAAGACGATCTGGGATGAAGACGGCAATGTCTTTTGGCGCAGTCAAAGACCCGCCCAGCCCACGACCGGTTCCGCCGGCTCGTCCGTTGAAATGGATCCGAAGTTTGCCGGGCTGCCCGACAATTTCACGATCACCAATCCGGCGCTTGCCGGCAAAGGAGCCAAGTGGCCGCCGGGTCATTGACCCGCGATGGAGACCATGACAACAAGACGATCTCTCGGACGCCGCGAATTTCTGAAGCAGACGGCCCGCACGCTTGCAACGGCGGCTGTCTGCGAGCGCATGATGCCGGCCGGCGCGCGGGCGGCAACACCAGCAGCGTTTGCCGGTGCGATTCCGATCCGCACGCTCGGCAAGACCGGCCTCAAACTCCCGATCCTCGGCTACGGCGGCGCCGGACTGCCCGCGAAGTGGCGCAATCCGCTCTCTTACGAAGATCGCGTGGCGCTGGTCCGTTACGCCTACGACCGGGGCGTGCGCTACTACGACACGGCCGGCAACTACATGGAGAGTCAGGCGATCCTCGGCGAGGCGCTCAAAGACCGGCGCCGCGACGTTTGCCTCGTGACGAAAGTCGAGACCACCAGGCCGGAAGCAGTGTGCAAGGCGGTGGAGAAATCGCTCAAGGAACTGCAGACTGATTATCTCGATGTCCTCCTGATTCACGGCACGCCGGGACTGGAGCAGATGAGCGTCGAGCAGGCGATGAAGATTCACGCCGAGTTGGTCAAGCTGCGCGGCGAGAAAGTCACGCGGTTCATCGGATTCTCCGCGCACGGCTACTTCGACAAGGCGCTGGCGCTGATCAACTCCGGCGGATTCGACCTCTGCATGTTGTCCTACGGCTACGTGCCCCGCGGTCACAATCAGGTCTGGACCCCGCGCATGACCAAACTGCGCGATGACTGTCTGACCAAAGCACATGAACTCGGCATAGGCATCGTCGCGATGAAAGTGATGGGCGCCG
>JAOACV010000415.1 GCA_026417675.1 Verrucomicrobiia bacterium | reverse complement strand
CCAGTTCGCGGATCAATGTGCATAGAGTTGGAAGCTCCGGCGGCCGGGGACCGCCCGCCAGCGGCTTGTGTGTCGGATTTCGGCGGTCATCAACCAACGCCACAGGCAGCAACGATGGTTGAGAGAAACTTCGTGAAACCGTGTGGTCAAACGGCCGCTGATCGCGCTCATGCGCAGGCCACAGGTCAAGGCCGTAGTAGGTGCTGTCTTGGGAGATGAGATTGAGTTCCTTGACACCGCAAGCGATGAGTCGGCGGGCTTCCTTCACGACGTCCGCGACGGGACGGCTGCGGTGGCGGCCGCGCATTTGGGGGATGACGCAGAAGGTGCACGGGTGGTTGCAGCCTTCGGCGATCTTTACAAAGGCCGTGTGCGGCGGCGTGAGCCGGAACCGCGGCGTGTCATGGTCGGGGATGTAGCTCGCCTGGCCGGAAACAAAGCTAAGCGGCGCGCCAGCCTCCCTTTGGCGTCCAGCGCGCAGTCCTGCGGCGCGACGATGGGCCAGCGCGCGCTTCACGATCTCGGCGACCTGCGGAACCTCGTTCAATCCCATCAGGGCGTCTATCTCCGGCATCTCCTGCCGCAGGTTGTCGGGGTATCGCTGGGCCAAACAACCGCTGACGACAAGGGCTTGGCGCGGATGGCAATGCCGGCGCACTGCATCGGCCTCGAAAACGGCGCGGATGCTTTCCTTCTTGGCCGGGTCTATGAACGCGCAGGTGTTCACAATGACCGCGTCGGCCTCGCGGGGGTCGTTGACGATGGTCATGCCAGCCTTCAACAGGTGGCCGAGCATGATCTCGGCGTCCACCAAGTTTTTGGCGCAGCCGAGACTGATCATGCCGACTCGTGTCATACAAAGTGATGAGTGAAACGCGAAACCTGAATTCTCCGCGCCCGATGGGAACGCGAGTTGAAAAGCCACCGGGATGCCGCTGCGAGATTGGTCAGCCAAAAACAACCGCCAATCCCGACATGCGCATCACCCCGACGGCACGGCTACCCATAGAACACTCTCGCCCCGCAAACAAGCCGCAAAGAAATCTGCGCGTGTATGAGCGGGTTGCACATCTTGCGCGAGGGTGCCGTGGCTGATCCCGGCTTCTTTCAGCGCACCTTGGCTGGCCGGGCCGAACAAATCAGTGTGGGTCTCTACAAGCGGTTGTTCTCCCCCGACTCCTCCTGAGTCCAATAACCGGGGCCTCAGAGGCGCCACGGCGCGAAACGCAAAGGGAGGCAAAGAAAAGCCAAGGAAAGGCTTGCATCCGGCGGCGCGGTTGCCCAATGATGCGCCTGCATCGGACGAGGCGGCCGCGGCGAGAGTCGGTCCGGCGCAGTTTCCAACGCCATCACGCGAACTGAAGGGACGCGACGGCGGAGGGAAAAGGCGGGTTCCGGCGAGGGCGTCGCGACATTTCTGAAGGCCGTCCCGATGCGGTTGGATGCAACGCGCGAAACATGGAAAGACGCTGAACACGGAGAAACAACTATGAGCGAAACGAAAACGAAGCCCGTTGCGGAGAGTTCGACGTCGGAGCCGGTTTTTGGAACATGGACGAACGGCACGCTGGCCTTCCTGGTGTTGCGGCTTTGGCTGGCCGTGCGGGCGATCGTCACTGGCATCGAGAAGTTCGCCGCGCCGATCAAGGTCAAGAAACCATTGCTGGACGATCTCGGCATGCCCGACCCCAGCGGCGCGATGGTGGAGGTCAAGACCAAGGCCTATGCGCTCAGTAATTACCATGCGGTTTCAGACTCGTTGAGGGACGCCTTCGCCCAGGAACCGTTGTTGCCGGCATTCGCGGCGAAGATTTACTACGCCTGCCTGGGGCCGGCTCTGCTGCGGCTGGGCTTCATGTTGCTGCTGGGCATCGGCACGCGCATCAGCCTCTTCGGCATGGGCCTGCTCTATGTGTCGCTGACCTACGGGTTGATTTTGCTCGGTCAGGATGGCGGCATCGCCTGGCTGGGCATCCATATCCTGATGGTGGCGATGGCGCTGACGCTGGCCAAGCATAACCGCCTAACGGTGATGTCGAAGTTTTAGCGGACGCGGCCGTCTGAATGCCGAACTGAAAACCAAGAACAATCGAGTGAGTGTGTCGTCATGAGTGAATCCTCCATCTTGAATCGTCGTGAGTTCATCCAAGCCGGTCTGGCAGCCGGCGCCGGGGCGATGTTGGCCCGGACCCCCTCCGCGCGCGCGCAGAAGCCGGCCTCGGACGAGATAAATCTGGCCGTCATCGGCGCGGGCGCGCAGGGCCGGGTGTTGATCAACGCGATGCTCAACATCCCGAAGCTGAAATTCCGCGCCGTGTGCGACATCTGGGAATACAGCCGGACCTACGGCCAGCGTTACCTGATGAAATACGGCCACAAGCCCAACGCCTACGAGGACTACCGCGAGATGTTGGAGAAGGAGAAGGGCCTCGACGCGGTCATCGTCGCCTCGCCGGACTTCATGCACGCCGAGATGACCAACGCCGCCCTGGACAGTGGCATCCACGTGTATTGCGAAAAGTGCATGTCCAACGACATCGAGAAAGCCCGTTCGATGGTCAAGACCATGCAGAAGACCGGCAAGCTGTTGCAGATCGGCCACCAGCGCCGCAGCAACCCGCGCTACCTGCACGTCTATAACAACCTCATCAAGAAAGCCAAAATCCCCGGCCGCCTCACCAACGCCAGCGCCCAATGGAACCGCGCCGTCAGCGAGGACATCGGCTGGCCGGAGAAATACACCATCCCGCCGGAGACGCTGAAGAAATACGGCTACCAGAACATGCACGAGTTCCGCAACTGGCGCTGGTTCAAGAAATATGGCGGCGGCCCCATCTCCGACCTTGGCGCGCACCAGATTGACATCTTCAACTGGTTCTTTGAAGTCAGCCCCACGTCGGTCCTGGCGGGCGGCGGCGTGGACTACTACAAGACCCACGAATGGTATGACAACGTCATGGCCATCTTCGAATACAAGACGGCCGAAGGCACGGCGCGCGCCTTCTATCAGGTGCTGACCACCACCAGCGCCGGCGGCGGTTACTTCGAGAACTTCATGGGCGAGAACGCCACCATCAAGATCTCCGAGAATCCGAAGTTCACCAAGATCTACCGTGAGACCCGCGCGCCCGACTGGCAGAAATGGATTTCGCTCAACTACATCGTCGCCTCCCATGCGCCGGCCGCTCCCAAGGCTGAGGGCGCCACGGTGGACGTGCGCGAGACCGCCGAAGCGGCCACCTTCGACATCCCGGTGGTGCTCGAGAAGCCTTATCACCAACCGCATCTGGAAAACTTCTTCGATGCCATTCGCGGCAAGGCCAAGCTCACCTGCCCGGGCGACGAGGCGTTCAAGAGCGAGGTCGCGGTGCTGAAAGTCAACGAAGCCGTCGCAGCCAAACAGATGCTCGTCTTCAAGCCCGAAGACTTCGCGGTTTAGACGGGAGCAAGTTGCCACAAGCGGGCCTCAGTCATGCTGATCGAGGCCCGTTTGTTTGGCCCGCATGTTCTTCAGCGC
>JAOACV010000414.1 GCA_026417675.1 Verrucomicrobiia bacterium | reverse complement strand
GCGCTGAACTCCACCCGGTAGCCGCTGAAGTCGTCGCCCGCTGCCTCACCCTCGATGTCGGCGAGGCCAAAGAGCACGCCGCCGGGCGGCGGGATCAGCCGGCCGAAGAGCCTGGGCGGCGCCGGCGTCGGCGTCGGCGGGGTGGGGTTCGGTCAGCTCAAGGCGTGCGAACACGCGGGATTCAACATCGTCGCCCTCTGCGACGTGGACGATGTTTATGCGAAGAAGGCCTACGACCAATGGCCGCAAGCGCGACGTTATCGCGACTATCGCGAAATGCTTCGCGCCGAGGGCGACAAGATTGACGCGGTCTATTGTGGCACCCCCGACCACACCCATGCAGTGGTCACGCTGGCGGCGCTGCGGCGCAAAAAGCACGTCTGTTGCGTCAAACCGCTGACGAGGACAATCGAAGAGTGTCGCGCGGTTGTGGCCGCAGCGCGCGAGGCGGGTGTGGCCACGCAAGTCACCGCGGCGCCCAACACCAGCGAAGCGGCCTGCCGGACGTGCGAATTGATTTGGGCCGGGGCAATCGGCGCGGTCCGCGAGGTCCACATCTGGAGCAACCGTCCGCTGTGGCCCCAAGGCATGAGCCGCCCGCCGGGCCAAGACGCAGTCCCGGCGACGCTGGACTGGGACTTGTGGATCGGTCCGGCGCCGATGCGGCCGTTCAAGAGCGAATGGCTCGACGGCGATCTCCCGTTGCAGCAAATCACCGCAGCCCGCGGCAGGAAACCGCACCATAAGAGCGTGTATCATCCGTGGAATTTTCGCGGCTGGTGGGATTTTGGGACCGGCGCGCTGGGCGACATGGGTTGTCACCACTTCAACACGCCGTTCCGGGCGTTGAAACTCCGGCACCCGATTTCGGTGCAAGCCGCGACGACGCGGGTGTTCGACGAAACCGCGCCGCTGGCGTCCATCGTCACCTACGACTATCCCGCGCGGGGCGAGATGCCGCCGGTGCGCGTGGTTTGGTATGACGGCGGACTGAAGCCGCCGCCGCCGCGCGAGCTGGACAGGCCGTTGGCCGCCGAAGGCGTGCTTTACATCGGCGACGAAGGCAAAATGTTCAGCCCGGCCATCCTCTCGGCGGAGCGCGCGAAGAAGTTCGAGAGCGTGCCGAAGACCCTGCCGCGCCGCGGCGGCACGTGGGCCGAGTGGATGGAGGCGATCAAAGGCAACGGGAAAGCCGGCTGTGACTTTGAATGGGCCGGTTTGTTGACCGAGGCCGTGCTGCTCGGCAATGTCGCCATCCGCGCCGGGCAGCGCATCGAGTGGGACGCGGCGCGCGCGCGTGTCACCAACGTCGAGTCGGCCAATCAATACATCCAACAGGCCTATCGCACGGGCTGGACGCTGTGACTTGCAACGCGGAGATTCCTGTCCGCGCTGCGGGGAACGCGATGATATGAAAACGACAACCCATCCGTTCACGCGGATCGCCGGACTGGTCGTGTGCTGCCGCAGTCGTGGATGTGTGCGGGCGAACCGATTTTCATAGGGACTTCGGCTAGTGCCAGACGATGGTGCCGCACGACATCAATGGCGATGGCAAACTCGATTTCGTGACGAGCAAACGTCTTTTCACGCGCCACGAGCGCGGCGTGAGTTGCTACGATCCGCTCTTTGGCTTGTGGTATGAAGTGCAGCGCGGCCGGTTCGCGCCCACCGACGGTTTTTGGCGGTTTTTGTGTGTTCCATTCCCGAGCCTTTGCCGGTCGGCGTGATCCCGTTGACAAACCGCGTCGCGAGGGGGGGCCGACGGACACCCACCGCCAAACCCTCGTTCACTCGAACAACGCCATCTGCGGCCCTGCGGGTTGCCGAAACGCCTTCGTGGAAAGCTCCGGCGCGTGCGCGTGGAGTCTCGCGCGTCGGCGCGCCACGTCGAACATCGCAGCGATCTGCTCGGCCAGAATCCCCTCGCCCGTCATCCGCGCGCCGAAACGCGAATCGTTCAGCTTGCCTCCGCGGACGGCGCGGACCTGATCGAGCACCTTCTTCTTGCGCATCGGAAAGTGCTCGTCCAGCCATCGCTCGAACAGCGGCCCGACCCCGTGGGGCAGCCGCAACATCTGATACGCGGCAAACGTCGCGCCCGCTTGGGCCGCCGATTGAAGGATGCTTGGCGGCTCGTGGTCGTTCAGGCCGGGGATCACCGGCGCCACCAGCACGCCGACCGGCACACGGGCTTTCGCCAGCGCCGCAATGGTCTCCAGCCGCGCCCCCGGCGGCGACGTGCGCGGCTCCAGCACGCGCGTCAGCGCCTCGTCGAGCGTCGTCATCGAGACGTGAACGCTGACCGCGTCATGGCGTGCCAGTTCCGACAGCAGGTCGAGGTCGCGCGTAATGAGGCGGTCCTTCGTGACGATCGAGACCGGATTGCGAAACTCGGCCAGCACCTCCAAGCATCGGCGCGTCAGCCGCAGCCGGCGCTCGACCGGCTGATACGGGTCGGTCACGCCGCTCAAGGATAACTCGCGCGGCCGCCAGCGCGGCGAGGCCAGTTCACGCCGCAGCAACTCCGGCGCATTCTCCTTCACCAGGATTTTCGTCTCGAAGTCCAGTCCGCACGAGAAACCGAGATACTCGTGCGTGGGCCGCGCGTAGCAGTAAATGCAGCCGTGCTCGCAGCCGCGATACGGGTTGAGGCTGGCCTCGTAGGGAATGTCGGGGCTGGTGTTGTAACTGATGACGCTCGCCGTCGCGTCGCGGAAGAACCGCGTCTTCGCCGATGTTCGCTCCTCTGGCGGGCACTCCGGGTCCGGCTCCAACGCCAGCCGTTCGAACCGGTTCGGCGGGTTCTCCGCCGTCCCCCGGCCGCGAAGTCGTGAACGAGCCGACTGCATGATCAGTTGCCCATGCGACCGGCGCGCATTACCGCAGCATCTTCGCGACGGCCAGCAGCAGCGACGCGCGCAGCGTTCGCCGCCGGGCCTGCGAGCGCTCCAGCGCCGTGATGGCGTCCGCGTAATTCTTTTCGCGGATGAACTCGCGCGCCGCGGTGAGATACACGCGGCTCAGTCGTTCCGCGACGAGATCGGGCGGCAACAAGTCGCGTCCGCCGGCGTCGTTGACAAAGCGTTCCAGGATTTGCGCGTGGGTCATGCGATTACGGCCGCTGGCGCGGGAGATGTTTGTCTTGTGGCGTCGGCGCAGGCCGGTCGGCTTGTTCAGCGGCCAAAACTTCGTGTAACGGCTCATCCGCAGGTAGAGATCGTAGTCGGGACTGATCGTGAGCGTCGTGTCGTAACCGCCGGCCTTTTCGACCAGCTCGCGCCGGCAGCAGACGCACAGGCACGACAGGAACATCCGCCCGAACAATTCCACCGCGCCGGTCACGCGGTCCTGAAATTCACCGGGCGACTCGGTGATGGAGCCGTCGTCGTTCAGCCGGTGGCGGTAGCCGTGAATGAACGTTGCCTCCGGATGCGCCGCGATGTAGTCGCGGAAATGCTGGAGCGCCTGCGGATACCACAGGTCGTCGCTGTCGAGAAACGCGAGCCACCCTGCCCGGCACGCC
>JAOACV010000413.1 GCA_026417675.1 Verrucomicrobiia bacterium | reverse complement strand
GGCCTCAATCGCGTCGCGGAAACTGGTGCCGACCGGCACGGTGAGCGTGGCGGGTTTCTTCATCGCGCCCGCCAGCGTGACGGTCTTGTGAGTGACCGGCTTGCACTTCATCGCCGCGGCGATGTTGACGAAGGTCTCGACGTTGCAGACGACCGCGCCGACTTGCAGGGGGATGCCCTGCGGCGGGATGAGCCGGCCGGTGACCTCGTTGACAAGACAGTATTCGTCGCCGGCGGGATAGTAGTCGCCGAGCAGATGCACGCGCAGGGACGTGCCCTTGCAGGCGGCCTGCATGGCCTCGACGGCGTGTGTCTTCTTGGCCTTGATGCCGATCACGCCGGTTGTGGCGCCGACGGCGGCCATGACGGCCTGCATGCCGCTGACGATGTCGCCGGCGCGGGTCTCCATCAGTTCGGCGTCCTTGTGGAGCAACGGCTCGCACTCCGCGCCGTTGGCGATAACGGTGTCGGCCTTGGCGGCGACCTTGACGTGGGTGGGGAAACCGCCGCCGCCCGCGCCGACAACGCCGGCGCGCCGCACCTTGTCGGCTGTATTCTCTGCGCTCATTTGTGCCCCAGCCTATGCAGCAGCGCGGGGAAATTTCAACTGAATTGCGGCAGAAGCGGAAACCGCCTCCTACCTTCCCGCCTTCGGCAGCGCGGTTGCGATCTCCCGAAGCGACACGCCGAGCGTGGCCCTGGCGATGGCGTCGAGGTCCGCCTCCGGGCCGCTGAGGTGGATGGTGCGATGGATGTGTTCGAGGCTCTTGCCGGGCGCGAGGGCGGCGGCGGGCGATGAGGATTCCAGCTCGTAGAACGGGCCGAGCGGCTTCGCGCCGGGGGCGGGCGGGCCGTCGTTGTAGCTGTTGACGGCGTCNCCGGCGTAGGGATCGTCCTGCAACTTCCAGAGCGAGTTGACGTAGTCGGTCGCGCCGGCGGGCTGGGTGAACTGGGCAAGCGTCAACACCTTGTTGGCGGCGTCGTAGCTGCCGAGGATGGCCTTGCTGCGCCTAGGGCCGACGCCGATCTTACTGCGGTATTGGCCGTCGCCGCTGAAGAAGATCACCGTGTCCCTGACCACGAGCCGCTCCGGCGGCACCTGGCCGAAATAGTCGGCCGTGACGACTTTGCCAAGCTTTTCCACCGGTCCGGGTTTGATGGGCACGACGATGGTGGTGTCGGGGGAGGGATTGAGCATGCTGAGAATCCACACCGACAGCAGGCCGGTCTCTTTCCTCCACGCCCGGTTGCCAACGTTGGTGATCTTGTTGGCCGATTCGAAGGCAACCATGCTCACTCCTGCCGCGGGCTTGACGCGCAATCTCTTCCATGCGGCGGCGGCGGTGAGCAGGCGCACTTCGCGGTCCACGCGCACGTCGAACTTCGTGCCGCAGTAGTTGACCAGCGCGAAGGTGTGCGTGAACCGCGCTTTGTCCGCTGACTGGCCAACGACTTTGTAAGGCTCGGTGTCAATCGCCGCCGGCGTGAACCAGTGTTGGAGATCGAATGGCACGCCCTGAGCGAAGAAGATGGAGAACTGTCCGCCTTCCGGCCCCATCCAGAAGCGGTCTTCGCCGCCAAAGACGTTGATGTGCTGCTGGAGCTTGCGCGAGGCGATCAGCTCACGATTGATCCAGCCGAAGCTCAGCCCCGCGTCACCCGTGGCAGTGCTGGTCATCACCCGCCCCTGCCAAGCAGGCGCGAGGGCGACTTTGGCCTGCGCGGCCTTGTCGGCGAGGATGATGACCTCGGTGTATTTCTGCAAGAACGCGAGGTCGTCACCGAAATTGGCTGCGGAGCAACGCTGGACGGGCACACTGACTGCCATCGCGCACAATATGAGGGCCGGAAAAACAAACTTGGTAAGGCCCGTGCATGCCAGCGCGCCGTTGAGGTGTTCGTTGAAGATGCAGTGCATGGTCGTTTCTCGTCTCCGTGAGTTTTGGTTTCGCGCACTCTAGCGAACCTTGACGCGGCTGGCTACAGCGAAAGTCGTATTCCGGGGCCAAGCGGTATTTCCTTGAAACGCGCCGCGCGCAATTCCATCCTCCGGCGCGCATGGTTAAACGCCGCCGGGTGCGGCACAGTTGAGGAAGTCGTCATGTCATACCGAGCTTGGTTTCAATGCATCAATGAAAAGTGCGGAACGACCTACCCGCTCAACGCCATTGTCTACCACTGCAAGCAGTGCAACGCCCTGCTGGAAGTGCGCCACGACATGCACGCGCTGGCGCGACGCGACGCGATGGGGTGGATGAAGCTGTTCGAGGACCGCTACAAATCCACGCAGTGGCCCTATGGCTCCGGCGTATGGGGCAAAAAGGAATGGGTCCTGCCGGAACTGAAGGACGACAACGTCGTCTCGCTCTACGAGGGCGGCACGAACCTGTTCTGGGCGGAGCGGTTCGGCAAACTCTTCGGCCTCGACGATCTCTGGATCAAGCTCTGCGGCAATACCCACAGCGGCTCCTTCAAGGACCTCGGCATGACGGTGCTCGTGTCGCAGGTCAAACAGATGATCTCCGAGGGCGCGCCCATCAAGGCCGTCGCGTGCGCCTCCACCGGCGACACCTCGGCCGCGCTGGCAGTGTATTGCGCCGCGGCGGGCATCCAGTCCATCGTGCTGCTGCCGAAGGGAAAAATCTCTACCGCGCAGCTTGTGCAGCCCATCGCCAACGGCGCGCTGGTGCTCCAACTGGACACCGACTTCGACGGATGCATGAAGGTCGTGCAGGAGATCACCAAGGATGAAACAATCTATCTGGCCAACTCGATGAACTCGTTGCGCATCGAGGGCCAGAAGACCGTCGGCATCGAGATCGTGCAGCAGTTCGACTGGGAGGCGCCGGACGTGATCATCATTCCCGGCGGCAACCTGGGCAATGTCTCGGCGCTCGGCAACGGGCTGTTGATGATGCGCGATCTCGGCCTCATCGCCACGCTGCCCCGCATCGTGGTCGCGCAGGCGCAGCGGGCCAACCCGCTCTACCGCGCCTATCAGCGCAACTTCGAGTCCTACGAGCCGATGCAGGCCGAGAAAACGCTGGCCAGCGCCATCCAGATCGGCCATCCCGTCAGCATCGAGAAGGCGATCCGCGTGCTCAAGCAGTTCAACGGCATGGTCGAGCAGGCCACCGAGGAAGAACTCGCCGATGCCGCCGCGCTCGGCGACAAGACCGGCATGTTCAACTGTCCCCACACCGGCGTCGCGCTGGCGGCCATGATCAAGCTGCTGAAGGCCGGCAAGATTGACAAGGCCGAGCGCGTGGTTGTCATTTCCCCCGCGCACGGATTGAAATTCACCGACTTCAAGGTTCGCTCCCACGAGCGCAGGCTGGAATTCCCCTGCCGTTACGCCAACATCCCGCTCGAACTGCCGCCCACCGTCGCCGCCGTCAAGGAGGCGCTGCGCAACGCCCTCGAACAAAGGACCCCGCCCGATGCGTGATAGGACCCATCCGAGAAACTGGGGGCCGGCCACCGTGGCGATCCACGGCCTCGGCCGCAAACCGAAGGCGCACCATGCGGTTTCCAC
>JAOACV010000412.1 GCA_026417675.1 Verrucomicrobiia bacterium | reverse complement strand
GTGCAGGTTACCGTGCACGCTGTCCACCAGGCTGGTGAGCACCAGCGGCTCCACGAACCGGTTCACCACGCGCACGGTGAAGGTCACCGTGCCGCCCGGCTCGGGGCCGCGTCATTTCGCGTTCCATCCCAGCGGGAAGTTTGCCTATGTCATCAACGAGATGCTCTGCACCGTCACCGCCTTCAGCTACGACGCGGACCGGGGCGCGCTGAAAGCCATCGAAACGGTCTCGACGCTGCCGAAAGGCGAGAGCGTCCAGCCCGGCTTCAGCACCGCCGAGGTGCAGGCGCATCGAAGCGGGCGATTCCTCTACGGCTCCAACCGCGGTCACGACACGATCGCCGTGTTCCGAATTGACCCGCGCAGCGGCAGGCTCAAGCTCATCCAGAACGAGCCGACGCAGGGCAGGATTCCACGCAACTTCGGGATTGACCCGACCGGCAGGTGGTTGCTGGCGGCCCATCAAGACAGCGGCAACGTCGTTGCGTTCTCGATTGACCAACAGACCGGCAAACTGAAACCGACGGGCCAGAGTATTCCCGTCGCAGCGTCGGTGTGCGTGAAGTTTATGCAGGCGGATTGAGGCTGAGCGCGTGTCCGCACGCCCAGCCAGCAAGCCGATGGGCGATCTGCGCTTGTTGCTGAATCCGCCGTCTGAGGTTGGCGCGCCTGCGAAACGGACGCGCTACACCTTCGCGCCGGGGGTGGCGATCTCGAAATGGCCCATGCGGCGGAAACGGGCGTAGCGTTGCTCCAAGAGCTGGTCGAGTGGCAGGGCGGTGAGTTCGCGCAGGTTCTTCAGCAGCGAGGCTTTCAGCGCGGCGGCGGCGGCGGCAGGGTCGCGATGGGCGCCCCCGAGAGGTTCCGGGATGATCTCGTCCACAAGCCCAAACTCCAAGAGGTCTTTGGCGGTCAATTTCAGCGCCTCGGCGGCCTTGCTGGTCGCGCTGCGGTCTTTCCAGAGGATGGCGGCGCAGCCTTCGGGGGAAATGACCGAGTAATAGGCGTTTTCCATGATCAGCACGTGGTGGGGGACGCCGATGCCAAGCGCGCCGCCACTGCCGCCTTCGCCGAGGACGGCGGCTAGGATGGGCGTGCGCAGGGCCGCCATCTCGCGGAGGTTGACGGCGATGGCCTCGGCGATGTGGCGTTCCTCGGCGCCGATGCCGGGGTAGGCCCCGGGAGTGTCAATGAGCGTCAAGACCGGCAGGCCAAACTTCTCGGCCAGTTGCATCAGGCGCAGGGCCTTGCGGTAGCCTTCGGGATGGGCGCAGCCGAAGTTGCGGAGGATGTTTTCCTTCGTGTCGCGGCCTTTCTGATGGCCGATGACGACGAGGCGAAACTCGTCAATGGTGACGAAGCCGCCAACGATGGCGCGGTCGTCGCTATAGAGCCGGTCGCCGTGCAGTTCGACGAAGTCGCTGCCCATGGCGGCCAGATAGTCGAGCGTGTAGGGCCGCATGGGGTGGCGGGCCAGTTGGACGTGCTGCCAAGCGGTGAGGTGGGTGTAGATGTTCTGCTTGGTCTGCTCGATGGTTTTCTCCATCGCGGCGATCTCGTCGTGCAGGTCCACCTTTTGCGCGGCGGCCATGCGGCGCAGCTCCTCCATTTTGCGCTCCAAGTCGAGGATCGGTTTTTCGAAATCGTAGGTGATGAGTTTCTTGGCGGTTGTGGTCATGAGAACGGGGAAGGCGAGATGAATCAGTCTTTGATTTGGACGGGCGTGCCGACGGGCAGGATGATGAAGAGCTCCTCGATGTCGTCGTTGAGCAGGCGCACGCAACCGGCGCTGGACTGGCGGCCGATGGACTCCGGCTCCCAAGTGCCGTGGATACCGTAGCGTGGGATGTTCAGTGCCAGCCAGTATTTGCCGAGGATATTGTCCTTGTGGCCGAAGGGGATGGCTTGGCCATCTTCGCGCCACCAGACGGGGTTGGGAATGCGGTCGGCGATCTGGAAGCTGCCGGTGGGCGTGGTGCTGTATTGGCCGGTGCCGACGCGGTAGAGTTTGAAGAACTTGCCGTCGTCGGTCACCAGAAGTGTGTTGTCCTTGCGGCTAACGGTAACCGCGAACTTCGTCGGGGTGACGCGGAGTCGCTGACCGGGTTGGATGACCGACGCATCGCGCAGGTTGTTGGCCTTGACGATACACTCAACGGTCGTGCCGAACTGCTGGGCGATTTTTTTTAGGCTGTCGCCCGGCTGCACGACGTAATCCCGCTTCTCCGGCGCAGGCTCCAAAGAGAGGATGAGGCGGATGTTGATTTCGCCGAGGGCTTTTTGAACCTCGGCCACGCTGGACGGGTCGCTGGTTTTCAGGAGGCACTCGCGCAACAGGTCGCGCGCCTCGGCCAGTTTGCCATCGTTGCGCAACGAAAGCGCCTTGCCAAGCAATTCCGCGGCGACCACGGGCGCGGGGGGGGCTTTCGCCGTCGCCGCAGCAGGGGTTGGCGCGGATGTCTTGGGCGGGATGGCGGAGCCGGGTGAAACTCCGCCCCGGCGGCCAAGCGTGTAGGCAACCAGCGCCACCGCCGCGACCAAGATGATGAGGAGGGCGAACTTGACACTTGGTTTCATTGCGCTTTATCGGGGTGATCGAGTGCCGGCAGGATATGCCGTTTCCGACGCGGCCCGCAAGTCGCGATTTTTGCGTCGCCCGGAACTGACGGGAACTCCCTCCGCGGCTGTTCAAGGGCCGCCGAATGCCGAGTAGGTGTAGGCGCTGGGGCGCCATGCGCCGTTGAGCCACAGCCACAGCGTCACGTAGATCGTGCGGCCGTCGGTGGGCAGCGTGAGCCTTCGCGACTGGCCCGTTTCAACCGCCGCATANAGATCCCAAGTCATCGGGCCGCTGCCAACCCAGAGTGCGTAAGTCGTGACACCTGGGTAGGCATCCCAAATGAACAGGGTGGAAGCGCCGGGCAGCTTCGTGCCGGGCCTGGGGGCCAGCATCATCGGCCGGCCACAGGCGGTGTAGGTGTATTGGCTCGCCTGCCATGCGCCATTAACCCACGACCAAAGTGTTCCGTAGTGCGTCCGGCCATCCGTCGGCAATGTCAATGTGCGCGACTGGGCGTTCTCAACCCCTTCATAGACGTCACGACCCATTGGACTGCTGCCCACCCAAAGCATGTAGTTTCCAATCCAACTGCGATCATCCCAGATGAACGTTGTCACCGCGCTGGCGAGCGTTGTTCCCGGGGTGGGCGTGAGCATCTGCGCGGGCGTGGGTGCGGGCGCCGGAGCGGTGCCGCAGACGTAGGTGTAGGCGTTGGACTGCCAGGCGCCGTTGATCCACGACCAGAGCGTGACGTAGATCGTCCGTCCATCGGTGGGCAGTGTCAACCTGCGCGACTGGCCGGTTTCAATCGCCGCATACAGATCCCAAGTCATCGGGCTGGTGCCGACCCACAGGGCGTATGTCGTCACCCCGACGCCCGTGTCCCAGATGAACCGCGCGGCTCCGCCGTTGATGGTGCTGCCGGCGGCCGGGTAGAGCGTTTGGGCTTTCGCCGTCGGGGGCGGGGTGTAGGCGGTGTAGGTGTAGGCGTTGGA
>JAOACV010000411.1:1387-3557 GCA_026417675.1 Verrucomicrobiia bacterium | reverse complement strand
AGGATGAGCAGGTCGCCGGGGCGCGCGCCGGCATTGGTCAGGACGCGGCGCGGATGGACAAGCCCCGTGACGCTGAGGCCATAGATCGGTTCGGGATTTTTGATCGAGTGGCCGCCGATGAGGGCGCAGCGGGCTTCGCGGCACTTGGCGGCGCCGCCGCGCAGGATGGCGGCGATGGTGGCAGGCGGCACCACGTCTTGCGGCATGCCGACGATGTTCATGGCCGTGAGCGGCGTGCCGCCCATCGCATAGACATCGCTGAGGGCGTTGGTGGCGGCGATGAGACCATAAGTGTAGGCGTCGTCCACGATGGGCGTGAAGAAATCGAGCGTTTGGACGAGCGCGCGTTTGGCGTCGAGCCGATAGACGCCGGCGTCGTCGGCGGTGCTGCTGCCAACGAGGACGTTGCGGTCGGTCACGGGCGGGAGCTGGCGCAGGACCTGCGCCAGGGCCTTCTGGCCTATCTTGGCGGCTCAACCCGCGCACGAGGCGAGCGTCGTAAGACGGATTTTGCGTCCGGCGTTCATAAGAATTGGCGGAAAGGGCAGGAATCGAACCTACCTGGCCGGCTTGCGCCAGCCACGACGGTTTTGAAGACCGCGGGGGCCACCAGGCACCCTTCACTTTCCGTGACGAGTTTTACGTTGCCAACCAGTGAGTTTTTGAATTTAGTGACACAGTAGTCTCAGGTTGAACGCAGAAGCTGCTGCGCATGAAAGAGCAAACCGCACGAATTGGCACCCAATTTATGAACGAACTCACGGCTCTGGACAAGTCAGTTGTCGCGCGGGATTTCGTCCGATGGACGATCCGGCCATTCGCAAGTTGTTCTGGCAGAGCTTGAGGCCGCAGAGTCGGCGGAAAAACCGTCAGCTCCCGACACCGGAGGATAAAGAACGAACCATACTGAACCCAGCCGGCGTATAACCGGAGACCTATTCACACTATGAGCGACACCCCCAGCAAACTTTCCACTGTGATCCTTGTCACCAACGACGGCATGGGAAAATCCGAGCCGGCGTTGCAGCACAAGCTGATGCAGACTTACCTGCGGTTGCTCGTCGAAACGGGCCATCTGCCCGGGGCGATTTGCTTCTATGGCGACGGCGTCAAACTAGTGGTGGAAGGTTCGCCGGTGTTGGAGCAACTGCGCGCACTGGAGGCCAAAGGAGTGTTCTTGCTCATTTGCCAGACATGCCTGAACTATTTCGGCCTGATCGAGAAAGTCCGGGTCGGCATCGTCGGGGGCATGCCGGACATCATCGCGGCTCAGTGGAACGCGCAAAAAGTCATCACGATCTAATGGCGGTTGTCAACGCGCATCAGGCGGCCGATCGGACGCGAGGCGCGTTACTGGCAGCATTGCCGTCGGCTTCGTTGCGGCAGCCCACCGGTTGCCGAACTTTAAGGGGCGCTGGCGGTATCGTCGTTGCTTGGGCGCTGCGGGGCATCATGTATTCCGGTGTTGCCAAAAAAAGAGGATGTGATAGGGTTTCTGCGGTTCCCTTGGCAGGGAATCCTTAGAGTCAACAACAACCAGCAACTACCATGAAACGCATGACACGACTGCTAAGCCCGGCGCTAGCCGTCGCGCTGGTCGTGGGGTGCTTGGTCGCCACAGAGATGGCGCCCTCTGCCCTCGCGGCCGACGCGGCGAAAGGTCGCGTGTATCTGATTGGTGTGCCTGGAGCCACGTGAGCGGGCTGTCCCGCGAGCGTCCGTGAGGCGCTCTCAGCCCTGCCCGGTGTGGCCGAAGTCACATTCGATCGTGATACACTGACGGCCACTGTCACGATGAAGGACGCCAACTGCGAACTCACCAAGCAAGCGGCCAACAAGGCCCTGACGGCAAAGGGAGCTCGGTTCAAGGTGGGTTCCTTCAAGGAGAAGAAGTAGTCTCCGGGCAGGTAGGATTGAGCCGGAGGCGGCGCGAGCCGCCTCCGGCTTTTTCGCTCTCAGGCACTCTTTCAGGAGCTTTGTGTATCGCTTCAGCCGCGTTTGGGGGCCTCGATCACGCTATGGTTTGACTCACGCAACGCGCCGGCGCCGAAGCGAGCGGAAGGTCAAGGGACTTTAGCCAGGCTTCGTGGTTGCTTTCGCGCCGCGGACGGCCGGCAGTTCTATCGCGCAGCAGACCCGGAAACCGATGTCCGGGCCGCCGTAAGAATAG
>JAOACV010000411.1:0-1378 GCA_026417675.1 Verrucomicrobiia bacterium | reverse complement strand
ACGCCGCGGTCTTGAAGCTGCCGCCCTTCAACACGCGGCTTTTGCTGTTGACGTAGTTTGCGCAGAGTTCCGGGTGAGCGGCCGCGCCATCCCACGCGTCGAGACAAAGCTCCCGCACGTTTCCCAACATGTCGGCCAGACCAAAGCCGTTTCGGCCTCGCGCACCCCAAGCATCCACGGAGGCCACCGAGGCGGGACGGTTGTCCTTCGCGCGCCAGTGCGCCCGTCCGTTGCCGTCTTCCAGCGAATCGCCCCACCAGAACATCGTCCCTTGCCGGCCGCCGCGGCAGGCGTATTCCCACTCGGCTTCCGTCGGCAGGCGCACGACATAACCCGTAGGCAGGCGGCCCGCGCGCCTTTCCATCTTCGTGAGCCATTCGCAAAACGCCATCGCGTCGGTCCAGGTGATCCAAGTCACCGGATGATTTTCCGGCTTTTCCTCGCGATACGACCCGAGAACAGCCAGCCCCCTCTCCGCGTCCGTCTGATAGCCGCTGGCTTTGGCAAACTGCCACCACTGGCCGACCGTCACTTCCGTCCGGCCCATCCAGAAGCCGTTTCGGACTTGCGTGCGTCGGGGCTGTTCGCCCTCGTTGTCGAGTAGCTCCCGCGCCGCGCCCATTGCTTTCGCCCGCGCACGTTCTTCCGGCGTGCTGCCGAGCAGAAACTCGCCGCGCGGGACATAAACCATCTCCGCGCCAACGGCGTTGGTAAAGACGCTTCCCGGCGGTGCGGCGCGCGACATGCCGGCGGCAACATCAGCGGTGGGTTGGGATGAAGGATCGGTCCGCAAGACCCACCACAGGACGCACGCGAGCGCAAACAGCGCGCCAGCCACCGTGGCGGCGAAGCAAGCCGGCCTGGTTTTCATCGCTTGACCCGTCCGTCAGCCCTCATCGCGTTTCACGGTGCCGTCGCGCTTCGCCGGTGATTGATGGGGACGGGCGGGGCGATGTCGGGGCCGTGGAGGTAGGTCCAGAGCAGGTTGTTAAGCGCCGCGCTGCGGTCCGGGTTGAGGCGGCCGTAGCTGAGGCCGCCGCACTCGGCTTGGCCGAAAGCGCGGGGCGGGTTCTTTTCGCCAATGTCGTAACTGGCGGGAATGACTTTGAAGATGCGGGGGGTGGGCCGCTTGGTAAAGGCGTCCCACATGGGCACGGCGGCCAGCTCGTAGAGGCTGGATGGCGCGAGACCGAGAATCTGCTTGATGGTGCGAATGAGGCACGCGCTGTCGTAGAACCGCGACACGACCACGCCGCGACGGGCGTAAGGACTGATGACCAGCGCGGGCGAGCGGTGCGCGTCGAGATGGTCAAAGCCCGGCGCGGGCTGGTCGGGCACCACGAAAATGACCAGTTCGTCCCAGTATTTGCAGCGGGAG
>JAOACV010000410.1 GCA_026417675.1 Verrucomicrobiia bacterium | reverse complement strand
GTTGTGGACGCGGCAGTTGCCGGTGGCGTTGCGCTGCTGGAAAATCCGCCGCGGGTCGGCGTGATGCACAAACCAGTTGTGATGCACCTCCGCGCCTTCGAGCGGGATGCCGCGAACGACCACCCCCGGCGACGGCGGCGCGATGCCGCGGCCTTCGTCGAGGTCCAGGACCGTGTTGTGATGCACGTGGACGCGCGTCGCGGCGATCCACTTCGCCGGCAGCGCGGGGCGGTATTCGTGCATGTCGAAGGCGAACGTGTTCCGGCCGAGGTTGCAGTCGTGATAGACCTTCGGACTGGCCTCCTTGATGATGTTAAAGCGCGCCTCATAACCGGTGCCGGGCTTGCCCGTGCCCGCCACCGCGTGCCACGTGTAGCGGATGACGTTGGCCTCGATGAGCACCGGCAGCCCCGCGTTGTCGCCGACAATGACCGGATAAGCGTGGATGTCGTGCAGGTCGCAATGATGCACGTGCGTCTGGCGAGCCTGCACATTCACGCCGGAGTGGTGGAACTCGAAAATCTCGCAGTTGTCCACTTCTACCTTGTCGCCCCGCGCGGCGATGGCGACGGCGCCGGATTTCTTCTCCGCGCGTTTGCCCTCCACCGTGATCGCCGCACCGTCGCCGCCCCGCAACCGCAGGCCGCTCACGCGGCTCCCTGCAAGCGCCGTGAGGGCGGCCTTGCCGGGATGATTGAACTTCAGCAGCGGGCCCGGCGCGCCGTTGTGGCCGCGATTGCCGGCGAGCGTGACGCCTTCGGGAATCTGCAACGGCGGCGCGCCGGTGAGGTCCAGTTGCCCCGCCGTGATGAACACCACCTGTCCGCGCCGCACCGCTTTCAACGCGGCGATGAGTTGTTCGACCGTTGCAACCCGCGCACCTCCGCCGGTGACGACGCGCAAGTAACCCTTGCCGCCGCCGATGGGATTGCCCGTGTCGTTGGACTCCGCGCCGAAGCGCGCCTCGGCGCCTGACAGTGCAGCCCGCGACATCAACAGCAGCACGACGAAGACGTGGATGCGGACCTTGTTCATGCAAAGCTCAGCCGGCCTGCACGGCGCGCATGGCGCGGGTGAGAATGGGGTCCACGGCTGCGGAGCAGTTGGCGGCGCTGACTTCGTAGCCGCCCTTTGGATACTCCTCCTTCAGCGGGATATACCCCGGGCCGCCGTGGCGACAAACCGCCGCGGCGTGCAGCGCGGGATGATCGTCGTCGGCCCGTTTGGCAGCGCACCGATGTTTCCTGTCATTGGGTGCGTTCAAATACTCAACGCGGTTCGCCGCATCCCGCGCGTTGCTCAAATAAATCCGCCAACGCGTCACTGATCGCGACCAGCTCGCTACGATTCGCGGCAAACTCGAAAAATCCATAGCACGATTGGGCGACTGAGCATCGGAAGTGACATCAATCACCCAGACCGATGTCGCGCATGAACCGATACGAAGCGACGATGCCCGCATCAATCATCTCCGGCGTCGGGTCGGTCGTGCCCGGACCGTAGAACTGGATTTCGAGACTGCACGGCCCACTGTAGCCGATCCGGTCAAACAACGCCACCAATCGCTTGAAGTCCACCTCGCCCTCGCCCAGCGGCGGGAAATCCCAGTTGTATTTGCCGCCCCGGTGATCCTTGATGTGAACGTGAAAAAGTCGCTGCCGGAGTTCCTTTTCGTCGCACGACGCCAGATCGGCGATCGGATCCAGCCCCGTGTAAAACCGCATGTTGGCGGTGTCGTAGTTGAGGCCGACGTTGGGCCGGCCCAGCTTGCGGCACAACGCGAGCGTCGCCACAGCCGTTTCGGTCATGCCGGCGTGACTCTCCAGGCCGATTTTTACGCCGCGTTTCTCCGCATAGGCCAACAGCGCGTCAAACTCCCGATAAAACCGCTCGATCTCTTGCTGGTCGGCGGTCACACCGATGCCGGTGTTGACATACTCGATGCCGAGGTGGCTCGCCAAATCCACCCGGCTGCGCAACCGCAGGAATCCTTCGTGGGCGAGGTCCACCCCCTTTTCCAGTTCGGGTTACTGCGGCACATCGGAGCGTTTCCCCATCAACGGCCACGCCATGTCCACGTGCCCGGCGATGCTGGTGATGATCAGACCGAAGCTTTCCACCAGCTTGGCCAAGCGATCCATGTCGCCGGCGCTCATCCGCTCCGGATAAATCTGTTCGCAGTAGCCGCATATCGCCGCCAGCTCGACGGCGCGAAAGCCCGATTTGGCGATTCCCTCCAGCGCGCGCTCCAACGATTGTTGCCGATACGTGCAGGTTCCACAGACCAATCTTCGTTTCATCTTCTTCTCCTTTCCGGTTAGGCGGATTTCCGTCGCACGATGATTTTCTGTTTGCCTTGAATCATAAACTGGTGCGCAAGAATCGGGGCCAACTCTTTGACATCGCGCAGTTCGCCGATCAGATTGGCGCTGATCCAGTTCCCGTTGGACAGGTAGCTGTAGCCTTGGGCGTAGTAGATGCCGATGTCGAACGCCATCACCCGGCCTTCCGGCGACGTGTAGTTGCCGCCCTTCTGGTCGTAGTGGTAGAGCACCAGGTCGCCGCCTTTGGGCAGCACCGTGCCGTTCTCATACGGCAGCCCCGGCATCGGCGGAACGAAGAACCAGAGTTCGGGAAGCCTCGGCCAAGCGTGCCCCAGCTTCTCCTCCAGCGGTTTTTCCAGAAGATCCCAAATCTTCTTGCACGAGACCGGCGCGCGGTCCTCGTGCAGCACCGCGACCAACGTCTTGTTGTCGCATTCGGGAAAGATCAACTCGATTTCTTTGGGCATGGCGATTCTCCTCAGGAAGATTTTCTGCGCAGGATGATTTTTTGTTTCCCGCCGAGCATTTGCCGGGCGATGACCGGCGCCATCTCTTTGACATCGTGCAAGGTCGCCACGTGATTGGCGCTGATCCAGCCGGCGTAACCTTTGTCAACGGGAAGATACAGGTAGGTCGGCGCGTAAAAGATGGCCAGATCAAACGCCATCACCCGTCCTTCCGGCGACGTGTAGTTGCCGCCAAACTGGTCGTAGTGCGCCAACAGCAACTCGCCGGCCTTTGGGAAACTCGTGGCGTTCTCATACGGCAGCCCCGGCATCGGCGGCACCCACACGTAAAGCTCCGGCAACTTCGGCCACGGACTGCCGGCCAGTTCTTCGACCGGTTTCTCCAGCCAATCCCAGATTTTCTTGCAGGTGATCGGCGCGCGATCCTCGTGGAGCACCGCCGCCAACGTTTTATTCCCACACTCAGGAAAGATCAGTTCAATTTCTTTCGGCATCTCTTTTTCTCCTTCGGTTGCTAGTCATGCGACCATTTTTCAACATTTGCGAGCAGGGCGCGCGCTTCCTGCTCGCTCTTGCAAGTGGTTTGAATGAGCACACCGCGCGCAGACAACTCGCGCAGCACCAGCTCAACATCCTCCGGCGGAATCCGCAGGTGCAGATTCTTGCCGTGGCCCTGAATCTCCTTCAAAACGTCCATGTAATGCGCCGCGCTCAGTTTCCCGGCGCCGGGTAACGGTTGAATCGCGCGCAGTCGCGGCAGTTCACAGAGC
>JAOACV010000040.1 GCA_026417675.1 Verrucomicrobiia bacterium | reverse complement strand
ACAGGCTACTGGCTGGTTTATGCCGTGTTCGGCCTTCTGATCGTGCCTTGGGTGCTGGCGCTCTGCACTTCGCCGAACACCTGCGCGGTGCTCCGGGTGGCGCCGATGAATGAACTGGTGTATTGCTACCTCTGCGGCGCGATGTGGGGCGTCGGCGGCCTGACGTGGGGCCTGATGATCCGCTATCTTGGCGTCGGCCTCGGCCTCGCGCTCGGTTGCGGCATCTGTTCCGCCGCGGGAACGCTGGTTCCAAAGATTGGGAAAGGCGAGATTGGGCAACTGTTTGAGCCGGGTGCGGGGATCGTGTCGTTCATCGGCGTGCTGGTGTCGCTGACAGGCATCGTGTTGGTGGGCATGGCGGGCATGTCGAAGGAGAAGGAACTACCCGAAGAGGAAAAGAAGAAGGCTGTCGCGGAATACAGCTTCAAGAAGGGCATCCTCTCGGCATTGTTTTCCGGGCTGATGAGTTCCGCGATGGGTTGGGGCTTGGTGGGCGGTCCCAACATCCAGAAGCTGGCTGAAACCACCGCGCCGGCCACGTCGCCCGCGTGGAGCGGCATGCCGGTGCTTGTGGTCGTGCTGCTCGGCGGCCTGACGGTCAACTTCCTTTGGTGCCTCTTCCTCAACCTGAAGAACAAGACCACGGGCGACTATGTCAAGCGGACCGCGCCCCTGCTCGGCAACATCGTCTTCGCGGGCTTGGCCGGCGCGATTTGGTGCTCGCAGTTCATCTGTTTCAAAACCGGCGAGCCGGCGATGGGCAAGACCGCCTACGTCGGCTGGGCGCTGCTGATGGCGTGCCAGATTCTGTTCAGCTCCCTCATCGGCGTCTTTTTCCTGCGCGAATGGAAAGGCACCAGCGGACGCACGCGCGCGCTGCTGGCCGCCGGTTTGGCGCTGTTGATTCTCACCGCCGTGATCAGCGGCTACAGCGGCTCGCTCGCGCAGAAGTGAATCGGGCGTGATGACGATCGGTTTACATCGCGTTTTCTGACCGATGACCGAGCCTCATCACCATCACGATCCGGTCGAGGAATACGAACGCGAGCCGGTGCCGCCGCGCGCGCTGCTGGGCCTCAAGAGCTATGTCGGCCAGTTTGCCGGGGAGCACGTCGCGGGCACGGAGCTGATGATCGGACCGCTGTTCCTCGCGGCGGGCGTCAGCGCGTTTGATCTCATCATCGGCCTGCTCGTTGGCAACCTGCTCGCCGTGCTGAGCTGGACGCTCTTCACCGCGCCCATCGCCACGCGCGTGCGGTTGACGCTCTATTACCAGCTCGAGAAGATTTGCGGCCGCCAGCTCGTCACGCTCTACAATGTTGCCAACGGCGTCATGTTCACGTTCCTCGCCGGCGCGATGATCACGGTCTCGACGACTGCGCTCGGCGTCTGGTTCAGGTTCCCCATGCCCGGTTTTGGCGACCTGATGCCCAACAGCACGGGCTGGGTCGTCGCCGTGCTTCTCACGGGCGCGCTGTTTTCTTTCGTGGCGGCCTACGGCTACAAGCTCGTCGCGGCGTTCGCAAACATGGCTGTGCCGTGGATGGTCGCCATGTTCATCGCCTTCGGCATCATCGGCCTGCGCGAACTCGGCCTGACTTCGCCCGGCGATTTCTGGCTTCTTGCGCAGACTCTCATCTGGAAAGGCGGCGATCCCATGCCGGGCCAGGCGAAGTTCACGTTCTGGCATGTCATGTTCTTCGCGTGGTTCTGCAACATGGCTTGGCACATCGGCATGGCCGACCTCTCGCTGTTCCGCTACGCGAGGAAATCATGGTATGGCCTCGCTTCCGCCGCCGGTATGTATATCGGCCACTTCATGGCGTGGATCGCCGCCTCGATCCTCTACGCGCTGCAACTCCACCAAGAACCCTCCAACACCGCCGTGTTGCCCGGCCCGTTGGCGTATCGCGCGTGCGGCGTCGCCGGCCTGCTCTGCGTCGTCATCGCCGGCTGGACCACGGCCAACCCGACGCTCTACCGCGCCGGCCTCGCCTTCCAATCGCTCGTGCCGTCCTCGTCGCGCTTCCGCGTCACGCTACTAACCGGCCTTGTCGCCAGTGTCACCGCCGTCTTCCCGCTGGTGACGATGAAGCTGCTCGATTTCGTCGCGCTCTGGGGCATGATCCTGATGCCGATGGGCGCGGTGATCTTCGTGGACTTCTGGCTGCTGGAGCGGTTCGGCCTGCGCCGCAACTACGCCGAGGCGACCGGCGCCACGTTCAACTGGGCCGCGGGCCTCGCGTGGCTCCTCACCATGGCCGTCTGCACCGCGCTCGTGCAGTTCGCCCGCGTTCAAATCTACTTCGTCAGCCTCCCGGGCTGGTTCGTCGCAGCGATTCTTTACGTCGCGCTGAGCAAGGTGCGTCAGAAGCAATCATGAAACGCATCGCTGAAACCCTCTCGTGGCTGGCGCTGGGCGTGACGCTGGCGGCGGCGTGCCTGTTCTTTGCCGACCGGCTCGACCTTCGGCAGGCGCAAGCGTGGATCCTTGGCGGCACGGTGCTATGGTTCGTCGCCACGCCGTTTTGGATGGAACACAAGGCGAAGTAATGCGGCGCACGTTGACGGAAACACTGTTCCCGGACAATGATGTTGCGATTTCTATGAAACATTTATCTCTCATCGCCATCGCGTGGGCCTTGACGCTGACCGTGCTCGAAGCACAAACCGCCGCCCCCGCCACAGCCGCTGCCAAGGCTCCCGAACCGCCGCCGCTGGATTGGCATGACGTGACGAAGTGGGGCGTGGAGGGGCGCGGCTGGACCGATATGGAACGGCTGCGGTGGTTTGACCGTCTGCCTGCCGCGGCGGAAGGCAAGGTCACGCCGGCGGTTTGGGGACTGAGCCGCGACAGCGCGGGAATGATGGTGCGGTTCAAGACCGATGCGACGAGCATTTGGGCGAACTACGTGTTGCGCTCCGAGCGGCTGGCGATGCCGCACATGCCGGCCACGGGCGTCAGCGGCGTGGATTTGTATGCGCGCGACGACCGCGGCCGCTGGCGCTGGGTTAACGTGACCCGGCCCGACAAGAAAGATGTCAGGCAAGCTTTCGCGACCGACCTCGCGCCGGGCCTGCGCGAATATGCCGCCTATCTGCCGCTCTACAACGGCGTCGAGTCGCTGGAAATCGGCGTGCCCCGCAGCGCCAAGTTCGAGGGACTGCCGCCGCGCGCGGCCAAGCCGATCGTGTTCTACGGCACCTCCATCACGCACGGCGCGTGCGCGTCGCGCCCCGGCATGGTTCACACGACCATCCTCGGACGCCGCTTTGACCGTCCGGTGATCAACCTCGGTTTCTCCGGCAACGGACGGATGGACCCCGCCGTCGGCGAATTCCTCTGCAAGCTGGACGCTGCGGTTTATGTGATTGACTGCCTTCCAAACATGAATCCCGATAGCGTGCGGGAAAAATGTCCGCCCTTGGTGAAAATGCTGCGTGCCGCGCGCCCGCGGGCGTCAATCGTGTTGGTGGAAGACCGCCGCTTCACCAATTCATGGATTCGCCCCGAAAGGATCAAATTTCATAGCGACAATCACGCGGCCCTGCGCGCGTGTTACGAGACGCTGAAGAAAGAGGGCATCAAAAACCTCTTCTACATTCCGGGCGACAGGTTGCTCGGCGACGACACCGAAGGCGCGACGGACGCCTCGCATCCCAACGACCTTGGTTTCATGCGCCAGGCCGACGCCTTCGAGCCGGTGTTGCGGAAGGCTCTGATCGCCGCGAGCCGGACGCGCTGAGGGGCGCAGACTTCAGGAAGTCTGCGAAGGTTGCGCCTGCGAGCTGGCAGTGTCTTGGTAGCCCATCGCTTTCCAATTCCGCAGCACTTTCTCCTGAATCTGCCGGGGCCACATGGAGTCGAACGAGGCCCGCTTGGGGATGAAGTCTGCCGGCCAATCCGCGGGCCAGGTGCAGTCATAAACGACCGTGGCGCATCGCTGGGATTTCTTCTCCTCCGGGGTCAGGAACGGAAACAGCGGGAAAATCCTCGTGTTCTGAAACACCAACTGCCCGCGGCCGGGGTGGCACTTCGTTCCGAAGTTCCAGATCACCTCGTTCAGATTCGTCGGATCCACGTCGCCGTCCAACACGATGATTTTGGGAATGAACACGCCGGCCTTGACCGACCAGATGATTTCACCGATCCGCCGGGCGATGTCGCCGCCGGTGTATCGCGACTTGTCAACCGAGACGACGAGCAGGTGCATGGCCGAACACGGCGGCATGAAAGCCATCTTCACGGGCAGGCCGTTGTCGCGCAGGGCGGTCAAGGCTTCGGCGGCTACCGACAGGCTCATGGACAAATGATCCTCCACCGGCACGCCGGGACAGACGGCGGTGAAGATGGGATCGTCGCGGAAGGTAATGGCCGTGACTTTATAAACCGGCCGTTCCGCCCGCCCGGCGCTCATGAAGCCGGTGTATTCGCCAAAGGGTCCCTCTGGCCGCGTTTCGTTTGTCGGCACGACGCCCTCGATAACAATTTCAGCGGACGCCGGCACCTGAAGCTCCACGGTTTCGCAATTCACCAGTTCAATCGGTTCGCCGCGATAGCCGCCGGCGACCTCGGCCTCGTTGACGCCGGCGGGAATACCGGTGGAAGCGATGAGCGGCGTCAACGGGTCGGACCCGATGACCACGGCAAACGGCATGGGCTGGCCGGTCTNTCTCCATTCAGCCAGGTGCATCCCGATATGCTGCGTCGGCGCCATCGGCCCGCCCATGGTGTTCTTGTCATGGACGACGATTCGATACATGCCCCAGTTGGTCCATTTCTTGTCCGGCGTCTGTGTGATGACCGTGTGCCACGTGCCGATGTAACGCCCGCCGTCCCCGTCGTGCAGATAGGGAACAGGCAGTTTGAACAGGTCCACATCGTCCCCAATGAACTTGTGCCGCTTGCAGGGAGCGTCGGAGACCATGCGCGGCGGAATCAGCCGGGGATGAAAAAAAGATGCGAGCGTCTCGATGATCGTCGGCGCGCCCGAATTGACCGGAAGACCGAGTGAGAGGGCGATGCGCGCGTAGAAAGCATCCTTGTTCCTGCTGCCGCTGACCGGCGACCCCAGCAGCCTGAAACCGGGATAGCCTTTGATATTGTTGAACAACGGCGCGGGAGCCATCAGATCGTTGGCGCGTCTCATGATCGCGCCCATTTCGAGGTGCCAGTCCACCTCCTGTTCGATCACCTGCACCTCGCCCGCCTCCGCCAGCCTTTCGATGAACTCCCGAAGGTCTTTGCAATGTTTCATGATGCGAACAGTATAGCGGGCACCAACCCCGTAGCGTCAATGGCCGAACCGGTGGCGCGCCCGGCCTTCTTGATTTCACCGGATTGTTTGGCTACCGTGCGCCGGTTTGCGAAAAGCAACATGGACGCGCCCAGCCAGACGAAACTGACGGATGAAGAAATCCGGCGTTACTCGCGGCACCTCGTGCTGCCGGAGGTCGGCGTCGAGGGGCAGGCTAAACTCAAGGCGGCCAGCGTGCTCTGCATCGGCGCGGGCGGGCTGGGGTCGCCGGCGGCGATGTATCTGGCTGCGGCGGGCATTGGACGAATCGGTCTGGTGGACTTCGATGTGGTGGACGAAACCAACCTGCAACGGCAGCTCCTCCACGGCACGCGCGACGTGGGCCGGTCCAAGTTGCAGAGCGCCGCTGAGACGATCCATGACATCAACCCGCACACCGCTATCGAGAGCCACGAGACGCGCCTGACCAGCGACAACGCGCTCGGCATTTTCGAGCACTATGACATCGTCATAGACGGCACCGACAACTTCCCGACGCGCTATTTGTCCAATGACGCCTGCGTGCTGCTGAAGAAGCCGAACATCTACGGCTCCATCTTTCGGTTTGAGGGCCAGGCGAGCGTGTTCGCGCCGCACTTGGGCGGGCCGTGCTACCGATGCCTGTATCCCGAACCGCCGCCGCCGGGCTTGGTGCCGACTTGCGCCGAGGGCGGCGTCTTGGGCGTGTTGCCTGGCGTCATCGGCGTCATCCAAGCCACCGAGGCGATCAAACTCATCCTGGGCTGCGGCGAACCGTTGATCGGGCGGCTGTTGCTTTACAACGCTCTCG
Organism: Verrucomicrobiia bacterium; assembly: GCA_026417675.1. Taxonomy (GTDB): domain Bacteria; phylum Verrucomicrobiota; class Verrucomicrobiia; order CAIQCK01; family CAIQCK01; genus JAOACV01. The sequence continues at coordinate 4,224 of JAOACV010000040.1, read as the reverse complement.
ACATGCGCTTTCGCGAAATGCGCCTACGCCGCGACAAGAACTGCCCCCTCTGCGGGGAGCATCCGACCCTCACGAAGCTGATTGACTATTTTCAGTTCTGCGGCGTCGAGCCGGAGGTTCCCGCGGCCCCCCAACCCAGCCCGGACGAGATCACCGCCACCGAACTAGCCGCCATGCTGCGCAGTGGCGCGAAGTTTGCGCTGGTGGACGTCCGAGAACCTGCGGAGTGGGCCATCTGTCGCATCCCTGGCGCGAAACTGCTGCCCCTCTCCGACCTGCCCGCGCGCCACGCCGAGCTGCCCAAGGACCAACTGGTCGTGCTGCACTGCAAAGGCGGCCGGCGCTCGATGAAGGCCCTCCAGTTCCTCCGCGAGCAAGGCTATCAGAACCTTAAGAGCGTTCGCGGCGGCATCGAGGCGTGGGCAACCGAGGTGGATCCAGGTTGTCCGAAGTATTAACACGCCTCAGCATTGCGAGGGGCGGGAATGGCGGGCGCGTCGCGCTGTGGCGGCACCCTTGCATTCATGCCGGTGCGGCGTCGCCGCAAGTGCCGGCCGCAGCGATTTGTGCTACGCTGCGGGGGTATGGTAACCGACGCGTCCCTGGCCTCCCGGTTGTTGGCCGGCTTTCGGGCATTGCGGCACGCGGGCTATCGGCGGCTCTGGATCGGCTCATTGCTCTCCAACACGGGGTCATTCATGCAGATGGTCGCGCAGGGCTGGCTGGTCTATCAACTGACCGATTCGGCGTTCATGCTGGGCCTAGTGCCGTGTTGCGCGGCCCTGCCGATCACGCTGCTGACGCCGCTGGGCGGCGCGGCGGCGGACCGGCATGACCGGCGGCGGATTTTGCTGGTCTCGCAGAGCGTGATGACAGCGGCGGCCCTGATTCTGGCCGTGATGATCTGGACGCAAACGGTCACGATCTGGGCGATTCTGGCGATGTCCACCCTCACGGGGGTCGCGGTCGCGTTCAACAACCCAGCGTATCAAGCGTTGCTGTTGGAACTGGTCGGTCGCGACGACCTGCCCAACGCCATCGCGCTCAGCTCGCTCGCGTTCAACGCGTCCCGTCTGCTCGGCCCGACGCTGGCGGCGGCGACGCTGACGGCGGCGGACATAGGCTGGTGTTACTTCCTCAACGGCCTGAGCTTCTTTGCCGTCATTATTGCGCTCTGGAGGATCCGCGATCTGCCCGCCCGCGAAATGAAGGCCGGCATGGCCTTGCTGGAGAACCTGCGCGACGCGCTGCGTTTCCTCGGCGGCCAGCCGGTGATGCGCGCACTGTTGCTGTTGACGGCCGCCTACAGCCTGCTCTGCTTCCCGCAAATGTCTGTGCTGCCCGTGTTCGCGCGCGACGTGCTCGGCATCGGCGCCGACGGCCTGGGTTGGATGGTGTCGTGTTTCGGCGCGGGCGGCGTGCTGTCCTCGCTGATCCTGGCGCTGCTCAGCGAGGTGCCGTGGCGCGGCCGACTCTACCTGGCGAGCGCGGTCAGCCTCGCGTTGATGCTGGTCCTGCTCGGCTTGTCGCGCAACCCGGCGCTGTCGCTGACATTGATGACGCTGCTGGGCGCGGCCCATGTGCAGACGGTGGTGAACAATAACACGATGCTCCAGCGCCTGATGCCCGATGATCTGCGCGGACGGCTGCTGTCGCTCCATTTTCTGGCCTTCCTCGGTCTGATGCCCCTCGGCAATTTGCTGGCTGGCACGCTCGCCCATCACCTCGGCGCGCAGCGCAGCGTCATGATCACGGGCGTTTGCTTCGCACTGTGCGTCGTCGTGGCGTCCCTGCGCCAGCCCAAGCTGAGGACCCTGGCGTGAGAACATTCCCTCCGCCGAAACGCCTGGGGCGTTCCATGTTTGCCTTGCTCCGCCCGCCCCGCGTCCCTACACTCACGGCCCATGAGTCTTGTCCGAAAAGCCGTCATTCCCGCCGCGGGTTTTGGCACGCGGTTTCTGCCGGCCACCAAGTCGCAGCCGAAGGAAATGCTGCCGATCGTGGACCGGCCGACGATCCAATTTGTCGTCGAGGAAGCCATCGCCAGCGGGCTGCACGACATACTGATCATCACCAGCTCGGAAAAACGCAGCATCGAGGACCACTTCGACAAGAACGCCGAGTTGGAGCGCCGGCTGGCGAAGGACGGCAAGGACGCGGAGCTGGCCGCCCTGCGCCGGCTGTCGGACCTCGCGAACATCCACTACATCCGCCAGAAGGAGCCGCTCGGGCTGGGCGACGCGCTGCGCTACGCGCGCCAACACGTCGAGGACGAGCCGTTCGCGCTGCTGCTGGGCGACACCATCGTGCAGTCGCACGAGCCGTGCACGCGACAGTTGATGCGCGTGTTTGATTTCCAAGGGCGTTCGATCATCGGGCTGGAGAAGGTGCCGCACGACAAGGTGGACCGTTACGGCATCATCTCCGGGAAGTTGATCAACGGCCGGCTTTACCTGCTGGACGATCTGATCGAGAAACCGACGCCCGCCAAGGCGCCCAGCGATCTGGCCATCGGGGGCCGTTACATCCTGACGCCGCGCATTTTCGAAAGCATTGAGAAGACCACGCCCGGCAAGAACGGTGAGATTCAACTAACCGACGCGATCCGGCTCATGAAAAACAAGGAGCCGGTCTACGGCTACCACTTCGAGGGCGTCCGGCACGACATCGGCAACCGGCTGGATTACGTCTGCACCTTCATCGAGTTCGCGCTGGCGCGCGAGGACATCGGGCCGGCCGTGCGCGAGCATCTCAAGTCGCTGCTGAAGTGAGCCGGGGGTCGCAACCCGTGATTCGTGATTTGCGATTCGTTGACCAAGGAAGGCGGTAACTCGGACATGATGGAAGCCGGAACGCCCCACGCATCATCCGTCCCTTCCGTTTGTGTCATCGTCCTTAACTACAACGGCCGGGAACTGCTGGAGCGGTTCCTGCCCTTGATTGCCAAGACGGACTATCAACCGTTGGAGTTGGTGGTGGTGGACAACGCTTCGACGGACGATTCGTGCGAGTGGTTGCGAGCGCACTGGCCCCAGGTGACGTTGCTGCGGCAGGAGCGCAACCTGGGCTATGCGGGCGGCAACAACGCCGGCATCCGCTATGCGATCGCGAACCCCCCCCCCTACGTCGCCATCGCCAACAATGACATCGAGCCGCATCCGTTGTGGGTTCGCGAAGCGGTGGCCCACGCCGCGGCGCATCCGGAGCATGGCATCATTGGCTTTCGTCTTTTCAACCAGGACGCCAGCCGGCCCGCCTTCGAACTGGCCTGCCGCCAGGCGCGCGAGACCACGTGGCGGCCGGCGGCGGTTGTGACGGGTTGCGCGCTGTTCTGCGACCTCGGCGTTCTGCGCGCGGTCGGCCTGTTTGACGAGGCATATCAGTTCTACGCCGAGGAGGAAGACCTGGAACAACGGGCGATGCGCGCCGGATGGCAGATGGCCGAACTCAGCGTGCCCGTGTGGCACTTGGGCGAAGCGTCCACACAGAAGATGGGTCTGCGTCGCGCCTACCTCGTCATGCGCAACGTCATCCGACTGCACCTGAAACTTCGCGGCATCCTCGCCGGCCTGCGCATGAGCAAGACGGTCCTCAACCGCGCCTGCAATCCGTGGCTCAAGCTGGACTTGGACGGCGATTACACGCTGCGCCGCTACCGTCCCGCCGGCTTGGCGACCAACGCGATGCTTGCCTGCGCCGCGATTGGGTGGAACCTGCTATGGCTGCCCCGGACACTGGCCGCTGGCCGCCGCGACCGGGAGCGGATCGCGCGGTATCGCGCCTCCCAGTCTTTGTGAAAGACCCGCGTCCATGAGAATTGCAATTGTGGCTCATTATGCGACCTGGGCGCTGGCGGACCGGCCTGGCTACCGGCCCGACCCGAACCGTCATCCGACCACTTGGGTCATGAATCTGGTCCAAGGCCTGGAAAAACTTGGCGGCCATGATGTCCACGTCGTGACGCAGACCGACGAAGTGGATCGCGACATGGTGGTCCGCCAGGGCGGCGTCACGCTGCACTTTCTGCGCTGCCCGCGGCGGCTGCGCGCCGCGACGCTTTTCCGCTTCGACTTGCGGCGGATTCATCGAGCGCTGCGCGGGATTTCACCGGACGTTGTCCACGCCTTTGGCACGGAAGACACCTATGGTCTGGCGGGAGTCACGTCCGGTTTCCCCTGTCTGCTCCACATGCAGTGCCTGCTGTTCAAGATCGCGGAGCAAGTG
>JAOACV010000409.1 GCA_026417675.1 Verrucomicrobiia bacterium | reverse complement strand
CTCTCGGCGCGGGTATGGACCAGCAAAAGGTTGTTGCGGTCCACGCCATCCCAGAAATTGATCAGGCCGGTAACCCGCTCGAAGTCGCCATTGCGAAAATGGTTGGTGCCTGCGCTCCATGCAGGCGCACTGAAGACGAGCAGCGCAAACACACTCAGCAGCGGAGGCTTTATGGCAGAAACGCTTGTCATGATCCGGGTCGGATGCCCATCGCCCGCAGTCGGTTCTCGTAACGGTTCAGCAGATGCACGACGATGTTGATGCCGAGCTTATAGGCGTTGAGGACCGACTCGTCGTTGACATTGCGGTAGTGGGTGGCGGTGTAGTAGCTGCCGTAGTGCGGTCCCCACTTGTAGTAACCGCCACGCGGCCCGGTCCGGTAAAGCTGTCGGTCTATACGGTCGTTCTCGTCCAGCGCCGACTCCCATAAGTCGCCGTAGGCGTTGAGCGTATAGACCACGGCAATCTCATCGGCAATCAGACGGATGATCTCGATCGGCTCGCGGTAGTAATTCATCCCGGCCGGCAGTTCGCGCAACGTGAACCACGACATCATGATCGGGTGGATTTCCGGCAGCGGCTCAAAGTCCTTGTCAGTCAGCACCCGCTTCATCTCGCGCCGGAACGCCATGTCGAACCGCGAGCGACGGCCCGGCAGGCTGTTGTCGGCCCAAATCGCGCCGCCGGCGTGGAGATACTGTTGCAGGTTGTCCACCTCCTGGTCGGTGAACTTGAAGTCTTTGTGGCCGGTGATGAAGATGAACGGCGGCTTGACGGTGAAGAGGTCCTTGCTGGAGACCACGATCGGTTTTGGGTCAATCTTCTGCCGGATGCGTTTATTGGACCAGCGCGAGACTTGCATCGTCAGGTTCGAGAGCGACGAGGGGTTGCAGTTCCAGTCGCCATACTGATAGATCGCCCAGTAACACTGAAACTCCGCGCGCGTGCTCTTGCCCGTGCCGGTTACACCCGTGCCATCGCGCACGAAGTTGTAGGCGCGTGTAAGCACCTGGCGCAGCTTCACGGCCGGCAGGTTCGCCCCGCCAACGTCCGCGCTGCTCAAGCGCGACTTCACCTCCACTTGCGCCGACTTGTCAGCCTGCCGGATGGCGGTCGGGCTGATCTCGGTGACCGGCTTGGTGAAGAACGCAGGGTTGGCGTGACCGGCCACGCCGATCATGGCCGCTTTCGACGCGGGCGCCGGCAGCGGCGCGGTCAAATCCTGTCGCTGTTCCGAACCTGACGGCGGCGGTGGTGGTGGCGGTGGCGCGGCGGGCACGTCAGGACGCTGCTCCGGCGCTGTAAACACGGAGATCACGGGCGGGCCGCCGGCTGGGGTGAGTTCGTAGGTGCCGAAGATCAAAAGGAAAAGCAGGTGCAGCAGCACTGCGACAAGATAAAACGGCAACGATCGGAACCGATACGACAGTTCCGTCAACCACTGCTGATAGTGAGTTATCGCAGTCACCGCAAGTCTCCAGCAAGGTTCGGACTACCGATTGATTAACCGATATGCGGTCAGGATGCAACAAGCAAGCGATGAGTGGCAAAGCAGCGGGCAGCGGTTCGCTCGTGAAACGATTCACAAGTTGCTTGAATGAGCGGGCGATGTCCTTTAGCCTGCGCGCGTATTTTCTCGCCGGCGCGAGCGGTTTTAAGGCGCGCTGGCAAGGAAGGCGAGCAAGGCAGATGGCAGTGTCAAACGCAACAGTAGGCTACAGCGGACGGCTGGAAGAGGAGGCTTTGGTCACGCGGCTGGATGCCGCGGTGGACTGGGCGCGCAAGAATTCCCTTTGGCCGATGCCGATGGGCCTCGCTTGCTGCGCCATTGAACTGATGGCCACTGCCGCGTCGCGCTTCGACATCTCGCGCTTCGGCGCGGAGGTCATGCGGTTTTCGCCGCGCCAAGCCGACCTGATGATCGTCGCCGGCACGGTTACTTACAAGATGGCGCTGGCCGTCAAACGCATCTGGGAACAAATGCCCGACCCGAAATGGTGTATCGCCATGGGTGCGTGCGCTTCCACCGGCGGCATGTATCGCAGCTACGCGACGCTGCAAGGCATAGACAAGCTGTTGCCAGTGGACGTCTATATCAGCGGGTGCCCGCCGCGGCCGGAGGCGTTACTGGAGGCGCTGTTAAGGATTCAGGAACAGATTTCGCGCGAGCCGGGGTTGAAGCATCTCAAGAAATCGCCGGCAACGAAAACCATGTGACCAAGCCATCATGGCCACCTCACTTGAAACCGTCCAAACCCTTCAACAACGTTTCGGCAGCGCCATCGGAGCCCCGGCGATCTTTGCGGACAAGGTCACGGGCCGCGACGAGGTCACTGTGACGGTCGCGCGCGAACAGCTCGTGACGGTATGCCGGTCGCTGAAAGAGGCGGAGTTCGATTTCCTCGTGGACATCTGCGCTGTGGACAACCGCGACGGCGCCCCGCGTTTTGGCGTGCATTACCTGCTCTACTCATTCAAAAACCGCTGCCTGTTGCGGCTCTGCGTCGGCGTGCCGGAGGATGATGCCACCGTCCCAAGCGTCACGGGAATCTGGAAGGGTGCGGACTGGCACGAGCGCGAGTGCTACGACATGGTCGGCGTCCGCTTCGCCGGGCATCCCGATCTGCGCCGCATTTTGATGTGGGAAGGCTACCCTTTTCACCCTCTGCGCAAGGATTTCCCCGTCGAGGGCAGACCCAGCGAGATGCCCGGCGTGGCGTTCACGGAGACCGCGCCGTTGCAGGGCGGGCCGTTCGTGACCGTGCCTGGACCGCACGCGGCCGACCGAGAGCCGGCCGTGCGCGAGAATGCGTTGCCGGATGATGTCCGGCCGCCGGAGCCGAACCCATCGTGACGACGCCCAAGACCATCGCGCCTAAAGCCAGCGCCGCCCCGCCCCGCCCTGTGGAACGGCCTTCTGAGTCCGTTCCCAGCGCATCCGCGTTGACGGCGGAGCCTGCCGACAATCTCGGCGAGCGGATGATCCTCAACGTCGGCCCTTCGCATCCGACTACGCACGGTGTCCTGCGCCTGGTGCTGGAACTCGATGGCGAGGTCATCCTGAGCGCGCGGCCTGAAATCGGCTATCTGCATCGCGGCGACGAGAAGATCGCCGAGAACATGACCTACAACCAGTTCGTGCCCTACACGGACCGACTGGATTATCTCGCGCCGCTGGCCAACAACGTCGCTTACGTGCTGGCGATCGAGAAGCTCATGGGGTTGCAAGTGCCGCCGCGCTGCCAGTTCATTCGCGTCATTTGCTGCGAAATGGCGCGGATCGCTTCGCACCTGGTTGGCGTCGGGTGCGCCGCGCTGGACGTGGGCGCGATGACGGTGTTTCTCTACGCGTTCACCGAACGTGAGAGGCTTTTGACGCTGATGGAAAAACTTACCGGCGCGCGGCTCACCAACAGCTATACGCGCGTCGGCGGCGTCGCGCGCGACATCCCGCCGGGCTGGACGGATGAACTCAAGAAGTTCCTCGACACATTTCCGAAGATGATTGACGAGGTAGATCGGCTCCTGACGCGCAACCGCATCTTCATAGACCGCACCCAAGGCATCGGGGTGTTGCCCAAGGACGTGGCG
>JAOACV010000408.1 GCA_026417675.1 Verrucomicrobiia bacterium | reverse complement strand
GAATACACGATTGATGAGAAGCTGTGCATCGGCTGCGCGAAGTGCGTCAAGGGCTGCACGCTGTTCGGCAACGGCTCGTTCTTTCTGCAGGTGCGCCACGACCTCTGCGTGAACTGCAACGAATGTTCCATCGCCATCGTCTGTCCCGCCAACTGTTTCCGGCGCGTGCCCGCCGACCAACCCTATCTGTTCAAGAGCCGGGAGCACGAAGCGTGAGACAGCACATCGTCCGCATTCTGGTGTGCGTTGCGCTGCTCGGAGCACCGGCGGCCTCGTTCGGCATCGAGCGTTTCCCCCCGCCGGAGTTCGAGAGCGGTTACAAGATGCCGCCGACCACCGCGCCGGCGCCGCGCGCGGAATGGCTCGGCTGGCTGGACGTGGCGGTGTTGGCGGGCGCGCTGGCTCTGGCGTCGTATCTGGCGCTGAAAAAACGCTCCCGCGACGGCATCCTGGCGCTGGGGGTGTTCTCGCTGCTCTATTTTGGTTTCTACCGCAAGGGTTGCGTGTGCGCCATCGGCTCGATTCAGGACGTGACGCTGGCGTTGTTCAACGGCAACTACGCCGTGCCGCTGACCGTGGTCGCGTTCTTCTTGCTGCCTATTCTCTTCACGCTCTTCTTCGGACGCGCTTTCTGCGGCGCGGTTTGTCCGATGGGCGCGTTCCAGGACCTCATGGCGCTGAGACCGGTGAAGGTCCCATCGTGGCTGGAGCACGCCCTGAGCGTGGTGCCGTTCGTATATCTGGGGCTGGCGGTGCTCTTCGCGGCAACGGGCAGCGCTTTCATCATTTGCCAGTGGGACCCGTTTGTGGCGCTCTATCGTCGTAGCGGCAGCGCGGGCATGTTGGCGCTGGGCGCGGCGTTTTTGATCGTCGGCGTCTTTGTCGGCCGGCCGTATTGCCGCTTCCTATGCCCCTACGGCGCGGTGCTGAACTTGGTGTCGCGATTCTCAAAGTGGAACGTCGAGCTGTCCCCGGACGACTGCAACCGCTGCCACATCTGCGACGTGGCGTGTCCTTACGGCGCGATTGCTGAACCCGCGGCGGGTGCGGGCGCTGGGCCCGCGCCGAAGCACTGGATGCGGCTGGCCGCGCTGGCGCTGGTGCTGCCGCTGCTGGTCGCCGGCGGCGCGTGGCTTGGTCACCGCCTCAGCGTGCCGTTCTCGCGGATGCATTTCACCGTCAGCCTTGCCGAACGCATCGCAGCGGAGGACGCGGGCAAGGTCCGGGGCGAGACCGAGGAAAGCCAGGCGTTTCGCCAGACCGGCAAGCCGACGGAGGAGCTCTACAGCGACGCGCTGCGCGTGCGCGGTTGGTTTGCGACGGGCGGCTGGTGGTTTGGCGCGTTTGTCGGCTTGGTCTTGGGCGCGAAACTGATTTCACTCTGGCGTCCGCAGCGGCGTCTGATCTACGAACCGGACCCAGCCCGCTGCGTCGCCTGTGGGCGCTGTTACGTCTATTGTCCGAAGGAACTCGTGCGACTGAAGCGCCTCCAAAAAGCCAATATCATTCCGCTCACGCAAGGAGCCGTGAACCGATGACCCACAAATCCGCCACGAAAACCGACGAGCATCCCTGGCCGCGGGCGCTGCTGCGAACAGCCATCGTTGCCGGCGCCTTCTGCGCCGTCGTGGCCACGCTGTTGCTGGTCAACTGGTTTCAGAGTCATGCGCTCGATCCCTTGAAGGCGCCGCGGCTGAAGGACTTGAAGGCATTGCTCGTGCAGCGGCCCGATGACGAGGCGTTGAAGAAACAGATCCGCGCGCTCGACCTCGAACACCGGGAGGCGCACGCGCGGCGCGTGGCGTTGCAGGAGCGTGGCGGCTGGCTGTTGATCGGCGGCGGCGTGGTGTTCCTGTTCGCCATGCAGGCCGCGATCTACCGCAAGAAACTGCCGAAGTTCCAAAAGCCCTCGCGTCGTCCCGCCGATGACGAGCGCGCGACGACGGACGCGCGCTGGGCGGTTGGCGCGGTCGGCGTCGCGCTCGGCGCCGCTGCGTGGACGTGTGTGGCGCAATCGCAGAGCTTTCTGGCCGCTCATGCCGCGAGACTGACCGTCGCAACCACAGCGCAGGCCGCGGCTGTCGAAGAGCCGGCGCCGACCACGCCGTTCCCAACGCCGGAGGAGATGAAACAAAACTGGCCGCGCTTTCGCGGGCCGGGCGGCTTGGGCATTTCGCCCTACGCCAATGCGCCGCTCATTTGGAACGGCAAGACGGGCGAGAACATCCTCTGGAAGACCAAAGTGCCGGTCACCGGTCCCAATTCGCCAGTGATCTGGGGCCGCCGCGTCTTCGTCAGCGGCGCCACGGCGTCCAAGGAAGAGATCTATTGTTTCGACGCGCTTAGCGGCAAACTGCTTTGGCAGCGGTCGGTCGAACCGCCCAAGGAAACCGGCGACCCAATTCAGGTCACTGACGACGGCGGCCACTCGCCCGCGACGATGGCCACCGACGGCCGGCGCGCGTATGCCATCTTCGCCAATGCGCACGTGGTCGCTGTGGATTACAAGGGCAACGTGGCTTGGACACGCAATCTCGGCCGGCCTGACAACAGTTATGGTCATTCATCCTCGCTGGAGCTGGTGCGCGACCGGCTGATCATCCAGTTCGACCAAGGCGGCGAGAAAGACGGCAAGTCGAAGCTGATCGCGCTCAATACCGTCAACGGCGATCCGGTTTGGGAATCCCCGCCGCGGCCCGTCGGCGCGTCGTGGGCCACGCCGATCACCATCACCGTCGGCCAGCAGGAGCAGATCATCACGTGCAGCCTGCCGTTTGTCATCGCGCACGACGCGGCCACCGGTAAGGAAGTCTGGCGCTCAAAGAATCTTTTCGGCGAAGTGGTGCCGTCGGCGACCTTCGCCAATGGCCTCGTTTTCACAGCGATGGAAGGCGAAACCCTCACGGCCATTCGGCCCGACGGCACGGGTGATGTGACCAAGACCCACGTCGTTTGGGTTGCCGAGGAAGGGCTTCCCGACATCGCCAGCCCGCTTTGCGACGGCGAGCGCGTTTACCTCGCCACGGGCGGCGGCGAGGTCACCGCTTACGACGCCAAGACCGGCAAGAAAGTCTGGGCGAAGGAACTCGATGCAAGCTTCAAGTCATCTCCCAGTCTCGCCGGCGACCGCGTCTATGTTTTCAGCGACAAAGGCGTCTGTTACGTCCTCCAAGCCGGCGCGGAATTCAAGGAACTGGCTCGCAACGAACTCGGAGAGGAAGTGCTTTCCACTCCCGCCTTTGCCGACGGCCGCATCTATGTCCGCGCCAAGCACCACCTCTTCTGCATCGGCGGAAAGAAGTGATCGGCAGGAAAGGCAATCAACAGCCCGCCGTTTTCCTGAACCGTGTCGGGGGTGCGTTTGGCGATAAACGTCGCACAGTGTGGACCCGGCAGCAGCGCGTTCGGAGAACGCGCTCCACCGGCTGTCGTTTTGGATGCATCCTGACACGGCCCTTGGATGCAAGGCGGGCGCAGGGAGCAGCATTTACAGCGCATTGATGGCAGACGCCCGCGTCCGAACAGTTCTGCCGTTGCGGGTTTGGATGCCAAGGCGGCCTGCAGCCAAACCATCTGGAGTAATGTCGGGATGCTGTCTCTTA
>JAOACV010000407.1 GCA_026417675.1 Verrucomicrobiia bacterium | reverse complement strand
GGCGCACACAATGCGAACGGGCGGCAAAGCTGCTAGGCGTGCCATCGCTGCGCCATGCGACGCTGGAGATGATCCACGCCGCCCCGAGCAGCCTGGAGAACGTTGTGTTCCGCCGCGCGCGGCACGTCGTGACGGAGATCGCGCGCACCATCGAGGCGGCGGCGGCCGTCGCGGCCTCCGACTGGAAAACGGCGGGCGAACTGATGTATGCCAGCCACAGCTCGCTGCGCGGCGATTATGAGGTGAGCTGCAAGGAACTCGATGACGTGGTCGCGATCGCGCACGGCATCGGCCTGAAAGGCGGCGTGTATGGTTGCCGCATGACCGGCGGCGGTTTTGGCGGGTGCGCCGTGGCGCTGGTGAAGACCTCGGCCGTCGCGCGCATCGCGGCCAAGATCGAAAAGGCTTACCGGCAGGCCACCGGCATCGAGCCAACCCTGTTCGTCTCGCGCCCCAGCGGCGGCGCGTCGCTGCTGAAGGGATGACAATGGCACACCCTATGAGCCGACATCGCTTTATCCCGCAATTGGCGTTCGCAATGCTCTGGTCTGCAGCGACCGTCCTGGCGGCGGACGATGATTACGCCCGCGTGGCCCGCCGATTCTTCGCGGCCATCAACGCGCAAGACCACGACAAGATTCGCCAAATGTTCACCCAGCAGTTGCGCGTGGCGTTTCCCGAAGCCAGGCAGCGCCAGTATTTCGCCAGCATGCTCGCCCAGCGCGGCAAAGTTTTGGGCATTGTGGAGACAACCCCCAGCGGCGCCGGCGCCGTCGTCCGGCTCCTGGCCGAGCGCGGCGAATGGAATCTGGCGCTGACGTTGGACCGCAAGGGGCTGATTTCCGCCTTCAACGTCACGCCGGCCGGCCCGATCGTCCCCCTGCCGGAGCGCAACGCCACGCAGATGCGCCTGCCCGTGAACGGCGAGTGGTATGTGCTTTGGGGCGGCGCCACGGAGGAGCAGAACCGCCACGCGCGGACGCGCAGCCAGCGCCGCGCGCTGGACCTGTTGATTCGCGACGCGCAAGGCAAGTCGTTCCAAGGCGATGGCAAGCGCAACGAGGACTATTACGCCTACGGCAAAGAAGTCCTCGCGCCCGCCGACGGCGCCGTGATCCTCGCGATTGACGGCGTGCCGGACAACAAGCCCGACTCGCCCAACAATTTCATGGCCCTCGGCAACTGCATCATGATCCAGCACGCCGAGAGCGAATTTAGCCTCTTGGCGCACCTGCAAATGGGATCGTTGCTAGTCAAGCCCGGCAGTCCCGTCAAGATCGGCCAGCCCATCGCGCGCTGCGGCAACAGCGGCAACTCCAGCGAGCCGCATCTGCATTTCCACCTCCAAAACCTGCCCGTCCTGCAGGAGGGCATCGGCTTTCCGCCGGTGTTCCAGAACATCCGCGTCACCACCGGCGGCAGGGTCCGCGTGGAGAAGGAATACTCGCCCGTGCGCGGCGACACGGTGGCCCAAGAAAGCGCCGAGCCGCCGGCGAAAGCGGCCAGGTAGCGCCTCGCAAGGGGCGATGACAAAGCGCGATTGGTCTTGCCGCCGCCGCGCGTTGGAGTTACGCGTAGCTTTGGTAACCAAAACCAAGAGCAACCATGAAACACCCTTCTTTCTGTCAATGGTTGGGCGCGATCCTCGTGCTCGGACTACTCTGCCAACTGACCGCGCTCGCCGCCGACGACGGCAAGCTGCGCATCATCTGTTTCGGCGCGCATCCTGATGACTGCGAGTTGCAGGCCGGCGGCGTCGGCGCGATGTGGGCCGCGCAGGGCCATCATGTGAAGTTGGTCTCGACCACCAACGGCGACATCGGCCACTGGCGCGAGGCCGGTGGACCGCTTGCCCGCCGACGCGCCGCCGAAGCCGCCAAAGCTGCCGCGACGCTCGGCGTGAGTTCCGAGGTGCTTGACATCCACGACGGCGAGATCATGCCGACGTTGGAAAACCGCCGCACGATCGTCCGGCTCATCCGCCAGTGGAACGCCGACATCGTGTTCAGCCCGCGTCCGTGGGATTATCATCCCGACCACCGTTACACCGCCATCCTCGTCCAGGATGCCGCCTACATCGTCACCGTGCCGTTTTTCTGCCCCGACGTGCCGGCGTTGAAGAGGAACCCGGTGTTCCTCTACTATACCGACGGTTTTCAAAAACCGATCCCGTCGAAGGCCGACATCGTCGTGGACATTGACTCGGTGATCGAAAAGAAACTCGACGCGCTGGCCTGGATGGAGTCGCAGTTCCTCGAAGGCGGCTGCGGCGGCAACGCCTCGCTCGCGCCCGACGACCCCGCCAAACGCCAAGAACGCATCCGGCAAATCCGCAAGGCCCAGGACAATCGGTTCCGCTCCATCGCCGACAGGTTTCGCAAGGAACTCATCGAGTGGTATGGGCCGGAGCGCGGCGCGAAAGTGCAGCACGCCGAGGCATTCGAGCTTTGCGAATACGGCCGGCAACCCACCAAGGAAGAACTGCGGCTACTCTTCCCGTTTTTCGGAAAGTGACGCCGGTAGATCACACCGAAGGGGCGGCCAGCCGCAGCTCCGGGCTTATATCTTCTCCTCGCCGCTGGCGATCTTTGCCAGCCGCGGACGATCGAGGATGCGGATGAAATTGCCGCGATAGACCAGGACGCGGTGTTTGGCCAGCCGTTGCAGCAGGCGGGACAGGGTCTCCTTGGTCGTGCCGAGCATCTGGGCCACGGTGGTCTTGGTGATGCCGACCTTGATCGGCTTGCCGGCCTCGGCGGGCAGGCTCAGCACGTAGCTGGCAAACCGCGCCGGCGCTTCCTTCAACGTCAGGTCGGTCAGCGCGTCGCGCATCCGGGTGAGCCACTTGACCATCGTGCCCATGACCTTGAAACTCAGCCGCGGGTCGCGCGCCAGCAGTTGTTTGAAGCCGTTCTTGTCTATCTGCACCACCGTCGTAGTCGTCACCAGTGCCTCGGCGGTGGCCGGATACGCCTCCATGAACATCGCCGCCTCGGCGAACACTTCGCCCGCTTCGATGACGTGCAACACCCGCTCGCGACCGTCCGGACCGACGCGAAAGATTCTCACCGCGCCGGTGACCGTCACGAAGAACCCGCGCGACGGCTCGTCCTCGTTGAAGATGATCTGGCCCTTGCGATACTCCTTGGAGACGGCGATGCGCTGGACAGCAGCTAGCTCCTGTTGATTCAGGTCTGAGAACAATCGGCAACTGCGAAGCAAGTAGCTGAGATCCATGATGCTTTTGCCTCCGGCCTACAGCTCGAACGAACTGGTTTGCGTCAGCGCGAACACTTCGAGACGACCGCCCTGGGCGGCGACAATCTGGCGGCATTCCCCAACCATTGCATCGAGCTGCGCGTCGGCGCGCTCGGCGTTGTGGTGGAACAACCCGAAGCGTCGCACGCCGGCCTCCATAGCGAGCTGCAACGCCCGGCGGTAAGTGCTGTGGCCCCAGCCGCGTGTGCGCTGATACTCCTCGTCGGTGAACTCGGCATCGTGAATCAACAGGTCGCTGCCTGCAGCGAACCCGCAATAGTCCTCGTATCGCAGCCCGCCAAGGTGCGGGTGGTCCAGCTCGTTGTCCGTCAGAAAAACGAAACTCTTGCCGTTCTCCAC
>JAOACV010000406.1 GCA_026417675.1 Verrucomicrobiia bacterium | reverse complement strand
GCTCCGCAATGGGCACCTCCCACTTCAGATAGCTCTTGCGCGCGCCGCCGAGGGCGATGATCCGGGCCAGGTCAGCGGGCGTCTTCTTGGCGATGGCCTGCAGCCGGCCCAGTTCCAGCCAGTGTTCCCGGTCCAGCGCGCAAAGCCGGTCTCTGGTGAGAATGTAACTGACCGCGCCGTCGGTGACCACGCGCTGGCCATCCGTGAACAGGATCTTCTCTTTCGTCTTCGGCGCGCTCCAGAGGATGCCCGACGTTTCCCCCGCGCTATAAAGCGCCGCGTCGCCGTCGAGGACGACAAAGCAGCCGCCGGCCTTCCCGTCCGCGCCCGCGCCGGGCAACGGCCCCGCCGACTCGCCTGTCCGGCGATTGAACACCTGTGGCGCCGTGCGGCCAGTCGGCACGAACAGATACGACGCCGACGCTGACAGGTATCCCTGCGCCGGAACCTCGATCGGTTGTTTCCAGACCTCCCTGCCGTCGTCGGCGCGGACGGCGCACAAATAGTTGCCCTGATTCGGAAAGAGGCCAGCGCAGAAATAAACCGCGCCAGCGTCCACCACGATGCCGCAGCGCACCGGCCAGAGGGAGATCATTCGTCCGTTGCCGGGCAACCGGCGGTCCTCCGGGCCGCCTCGATATTTCCAGACTAACTGCCCATCCTCGACACGCAGGCAATACACACAGCCGTCATCCGACCCAACATAGACTCTTCCGCCGGCAATCACCGGCGCGAGCCGCACCGGGCCGTCCGTGACGAACGACCAGCGCAGTTTTCCGTCCGCCGCGTCGAGGCAATACACCGTGTCATCGCTCGACGATCCGTAGCAAACCACTCCATCCGCAATCGCCACATGAAACGCCTCATCGAAACTCGTCGTCGGTCCCAGCGCGGTCACGCGACGATACACGTCCTTCTTCGCCGGCAACTCCGGCCACGCCGGACTCGGCGGATGCGTTGGGGAATGCATCCAGGCCTGCGTCATTGGCAACTCCTCCGCCTCCGACGCGACGCCGCTGCGCTGCGCATCATGCCGATACGTCGGCCACGCCGCCCCGGCCAAAGTCGCGCCGAACCACCACCCCACCATGCTGGCCAGCACGATGGCTCTGTAGCGGCAGTCCATCACCGCCGACCGTTGACCTCGCGCCGGCTTTCGGCGGTCCCAGCGCGCCGCCACAGGGCCCGGCATCATTTCAGGATGGACTGAAATTTTCATGGTCATCTCCGCGCGTCTTACTCGGTCGCCACTGCGCACTGTAGCAACCACCTGACACGCCGCAAAGCAAAAGGCGCGGCAAATAAGGCCCCTTGCCGAAGGCGGCCACTTCTTGGCAGTGATGTGAGTGGGAACATCAACCACCAAGAAAGGAGACACCACAGGGCATGAAAGCGAAAGAAAGGCAGGTTTGTCAACGCAAGGATCAGCCGCAGGCCCTGAAGGCTTCGAAGGAGGCCACCAGCCCGGTGCTGGCTGCAGCTATCCAGATCAATGACCAGAAGTTGCGCGAGCACTTTGGGGAGTTTGTGTGTGATACGGTCGAGAAGACCCTTAATGCATTCTTGGAGGCAGAAGCGGATCGGCTCTGTGGCGCCGGTCGTTACGAGCGCAGCCCGGACCGTGAACATACGCGGGCGGGGCATTACCGCCGGCGGCGGGATACGGCGGCAAGGCGGGTGCAGTTGCGCGTCAAGTTCAAGGTGCCGCGGTTGCCCCAAAAAAGGTTGGCGCGTGGGCGCCGCGTGCGATACACGTGGCCAGAGGACGCCGTGGATTCTCCGAAAGAGCCGGAACGATGAGATGAAAAAAGACTGGACGCTCCACCGCATGGCGCCGTTTGTCCGCTGGACGGGCGAGGTCCGCGTGCCGGTGAACTACTTCCGCAAGCGGCGCTATATCTTCGACCAGATCTTCGTGTATGTGCTCAACGGCTGGGGCGAGTTCCACATCCGCGGGAAATGGGTGCGCGTTTCGGCGGGCGACCTGATGCTGATCCCGGCGGGCACGCCGACGATGCTGCGCACCGGCCCGCGCGAGCCGATGTGGTTCCGGTTCATGCGGTTTGATTACGACTTCGCTGGCGACTACGAGCAACGGCCGATGGATTCGCTGACGCCGTCGGCGCGGCGCTACCGGTGGCGCACGCCGCCCGCGCCGGCCAAGCTGAAGCTGCCGCTCAAGATCAACGTCGCCGACGACCCGCGCGTGCCGTTGCTCTTTGACCGCGTGATCCACGAGGCGGAGACGAAGGCTCCCGGCTACGAGTTGATGGTGCGGGCCGGCTTGATGGAACTGCTGACCATCATCCATCGCCGCAGCGTCGGTTGGAAGGAGCGCGCCGGCTGGCCGCAGACGCATCCGGAGCCGGTGCGGCGGGCGCTGACGTTTATGGAGGCGCACGCTACCCGCCCGCTGACGCTGGCCGAGATCGCCCGCGAGGCGCGCCTGAGCAAACAGCACTTCTGCCGCGTCTTCCGCCGCGCCGTCGGCGTCTCGCCCTTGCGGTGTCTGATGCGGCTGCGGCTGCGCGTGGCCAAGGGCGTGCTTTGGCATGAAGGTTCCACCGTGAAAGAGGCCGCGCTGGCCGCGGGCTTCGAAGACCAGCATCATTTCACGCGCGTCTTCCATCGGCTGGAAGGCATCACGCCCACTGACTTCCCGCGCGCGGCGCTCAGCATGGACGGCGCGGCGCAGGTCCGGCTCGCGCAAGCCGACTCGCTTCAGGTGCGCGGCCCGTTCTTCACCATCGCGCCGCGCGCGCGATGAGCGCCCCCGTCAGCCACGGGGAATCGGGTTTTGGGCGACGAAATCTCTCTGCCCTCTCTGCCCCAAAGCCCGCCGCTGCGTCCGTGGAATCAACGGAGTTTCCCTCACCGGTTCTCAAACACGCCGGTGGGCGAGCCGCCGAGTTGGCCGCCGCCCTCTAGGCCGCTGCGGAGCCGGCCGGGAACATTGGTTTCGCCCTCCCTCATTTCCGCGCAGCCCACGAGGCCGCATGCCATGCAAACCAAGGCCAGCCCGGCGATCCTGCGACAAACCCAACCGAGTTTCATGGCGCCACTATAACCGTGCGCGCGGGCGGCGCAATGATTTTTCGGAGGCAGACAACCGACACGCTTGCGGCGTGAGGGAGCGGAACCACAAGCTTTCAGCACCCAACAGGCACCCGGCTATTGACGTCCGCAGCCGTAGAAATCGGCGATGCCTTCCCCAAAGGCGCGGCCCCAGTCGAGATAATCCTGCTGCGCGCATTCGCCCTCGCCGAAAATCTCGATGGAGTAAGCCAGCCGCGCGCCCGCCTCGAACCGCATCCAGCCGCAAGAAAGACGATTCAGGTCGCTGGTGATGCCAGTCACGGTCGCGATCCGCTTGCGCCAGAGGGTAGTCGAGACGGCGCCGCGGAGTCTCGGCCGGATCGTTTCTGCCAGTCGCACCGCGTCCTGCTCCGTGGCCGCGTCGGTGATCTCTTTGCCGAACGTCATGAAGATCGTCCGGCGCTGCGGCGTGCACCAGCCGTGGAAGTCCATGAACAGATCAATGGTTCGTCCGCGCGCCGCGAGGTTGCGGACGAACTTTTCAACGTGCGTCGTCTCCACGGTCGTGCCCTGACCCCACTGGCGGT
>JAOACV010000405.1 GCA_026417675.1 Verrucomicrobiia bacterium | reverse complement strand
GCAAGACGCTGGTCTGGTGGGACGACTACGACGCCGCGCCGCTGCTGAAATGGCGCGAGATGTCGCCCGGCGAAATCCGGCAGGCGTGGCTCGGTCTGGCCGACTTCGTGCTCCTGCGCAGTCTCTACATGGGCGGCATTCCGACGCCGCGGCTGACCGTCGGCGTCCCGAAGCTGATGGAGGCCCTGCCGATGATTCACGAAATCGTGCGGGCCGGCTGGCAGCCTGCGCCCGCATTCCAGCCCGCCGGCGCGCGCGCGAACGATCCGGGCTTGTGGGCGGCACGTTACGGCGAGGGTCTGGGGACCTTCCTGACGCTCGGCAACGCCACGGCATCGAACTTCAGCGGCGAGATCGAAATAGACGGGCGCTATCTCGGCGACGCGAGCCATGTGTTTGCGCCCTACGGCAACGGCAAGTTGACGCAAACGGTGGCGGGAACCAGCACGCGCATCCCGGTGAACGTCGGGACTCGCGAGACGCTGGCGCTGAAATCGGTGCTGGCCCTGCCGGCGCGACAACGAGGCCGCGCGATGGTGGGGCAAACAGAGAACCACTTGCGGATCGAGTTGGAGAACGCGGGAGAAACGCCTGCGCCCCGATCGTCATCCGCCGTTTCCCGGTTGCGCGTGCCCGCCGACGCCAAAATCGCCTCGCTCGCCGTCAACGGCCATTCCCTGGATTTCGCCGAGGAGCCGGACGCGGCGCGTTTCAAACTGCCGTTGCGCGCCTCGTGTGTGATCGAAGCCGTCTTCGAGTCGCGCTGGCTGGCCTCACCGCCGGATGCGATTCTCGGCTTCGATTTCGAGAAGGCCGTCATCCTCCTAGGCAACTCGCCGGCGCCGCAAGCGCGGGAGGTCGCGGAGAGGCTGCGCGAATACTTCCGGTTCGCCTCCACTGAAATCATGCGCCGGCGGCAGCCATTGGTGTTGGAGATTCGCGAGGGCGCGGACGCGGGCGAGAAGCGCGGTGCCATCATGATTCAACCGGGGCGGACGCGCGTGGAAAACGGCAATTTGCTCGTGGATCCGAACCCCTCCGCCGTTCGCGCGCTGCTGCGATTGCTGGACAGAAAATACTTTTTCGCGGGCCGATTCCCGACCACCGGCGAGAATGACGACGAGCGGGCACTCATCCAGAAATCCGGCCTCGGCGGAAAAATTCTGGAGTAATCCCGGCAATCAGGGGGATCGCGTTCTTTCGAACGTGATGCTCCAGCATTGCACGGCTCAGCGCGTTCGGAGAACGCGCTCCACCTGCCGCTGCGGGCCTCCCAACGCCCATGTTCGCGCTCGCCGGCTGCAGGTTGGCGGAGCCAGTTCATTGAGTGCCGCGCTCGAATGACGCGCGTCGCTGCGCGCGCTTGACAGAGGGGCGGCCGATTTGGTGAGTTTGGCGGGTGAACACGAAGAGACGCGCGGTCAGTTGCCTTGGGAGCTTCCTGTTGGCTGTGTCGCCGTTGGCCGCTTCAGGGCAGGATTCCGCGCCGGCCGTTCAGACCAACCCCGGCATTTCGGCGACCGCGCCGGCGGCGAAAACGCCGAACAAGAGCGCCGGGCTGCTCAACGACTGGCTGTGCGAGCAATCCCCGACTTTCAATGCGTGGGACGTGGGCGGGGAGCTGCGGGTGCGCTACGAGGTCAAGGACAACGCCGGCTCCTGGCCCGACCGCGATTTCATCCGCCGCGGCCAGGACAACGACAATGATTATCTGCTGCTGCGCCAGAGGGTTCATGTCGGTTACACGCCCGAATCCTGGGTGAATGTTTACGTGGAGGGACGCAACGCGACGGCAGAGTATGACAAGCGCAACCCCAGCCCGGAGCGGGATGAGATGGACCTGCATCAGGCTTACATCGCGCTCGGCGACGCGCGGCAGTTTCCGCTGCTTTTCAAGGCCGGCCGGCAGGAGCTGCTCTACGGCGACCAGCGCTTTGTGGGCGTCTCCGACTGGGGCAACCTGCGGCGCGCGTTCGACGCGGCGAAGCTGCGTTTTGAGAACGAGGACTTCTGGGTGGACGCCTTCATGGGACGGGTGGTCATGCCGGATGACGAGCGTTTCAACGTGGACAACGACCACGACTGGTTTTCCGGTCTCTACGCCTCCAGCCAGAAGCCCCTGCTGTGGCAGGAGACACAACTCTTTTTCCTCTCGCGCAATGTTGGCGCGCGTTCGGCCGATGTAGTCACCACGACCGGCAAAGGCGCGGGGGCGCGGGACGTTTACACCATCGGCACGCGCTGGAAATCGCTGCCCGGCAAACTCGGCGGCTGGGACTACGGCGTGGAGGTCGCCGGCCAGCTCGGCAGCGTCAGCTTGACGAACCCCGGCGAGGACCAGACGGCCATGCGACACGATCTGAAGGCATTCGGCGTGTTTGTGAGCGGCGGCTATACATGGACCAATGTTTGGAGTTCGCCGCGGCTCAGCGCGGGCTTTGATTACGGCACCGGCGACGAGGATGCTTCGGACAAGGATACGCAGACTTTCCAAAACCTTTTCGGGACGCTCCACGGCGTCTATGGACAGATGGACCTGTTCGGCGCACGCAACATGCAGATCCCGCGCGTGTCATTTTCCTTCAAGCCGGCCAAGGGCCTCACCATCGCGGTGGATTATCTGATGTTCTGGATGGCGGACACGCACGACTACCTCTATCCCGAAAGCGCGGGAGGCCGGGATGAGAATGGCTACGGCATCCACCCCAAGTATGACTCGTTCGTCGGTTCCGAGCTGGATGTAGTGGTCACCTACGCGCTGAAAACTTTCGGCGATGTCCAGGCGGGATATGGCCGCTACTTCGTCGGCGATTATATCAAGCAGTCCGTCGGCAGCGTCGCCGGCAACGGAGGCGCGGTGGATGCCAACTGGTTTTATGTCCAGGCGCGTTTCAACTTCTGATCCCGTGGCCGGCAAATACAACCGACGGTTGCTCGTGCTGATCAACCTCACCGCCCGGCTGGTGGCGTGGGCGCTCTTCGGCGTTTTTTTTCGCATTGAGCGCCGCGGACGCGAACATGTGCCGCGCGCGGGCGGCGTGCTGGTCGTCAGCAATCACATCTCGTGGTTCGACCCGCCGCTGCTGAACATCGCGCTGCCGCGCGTCCCGCACTGGCTGGCGATGGTGGAGCTGTTCAGCGGGCGGTTCCTGCGCTGGTTGTTCACCCACGGCGGGCTGATCCCGATTGACCGCGACCATCCCGGCAGCGCGGCGCTGAAGGAAGCCATCCGCCGCCTGCGCGAGGGCAACGTGCTGGTGTTGTTCCCCGAAGGCGGTATCCACCGCGAACCCAATACCGTCCTCGGCGGCAATCCTGACATCAAAGAGGGCGCCGCGCTCATTGCCCTGAAGGCCGGCGTGCCCATCGTGCCCGCGATCATTCAGAACGCGCGCATCTCCTACCGCTGGCAGAACTGGTTCTTCCGCCGTTTCACCATCCGGATCACCTTCGGCGAACCGTTCCGCCTGCCTGCTGACGCCAAGCGTGCGCTCGCCCATGCGATGATTCGCGAGAAGCTGCTCGCGCTGGCCCGCATGACAAAACAAGCTTAGGAGCCTGTCGGACTTATTTCGAGGAACGTTGGCAGCGGTTTGAACACGCCAGCGGGTCTCGCAGTCCATAACAGCAC
>JAOACV010000404.1 GCA_026417675.1 Verrucomicrobiia bacterium | reverse complement strand
GGCCGCGCACGCGCTGCCGAGGGCGCCGAAGGGCCACAAGTGTGCGCGACTGCACGGCCACAGTTTCAAGATTGAGGTCCACGTGGCCGGCACGGTGGACCCGAAGCGGGGCTGGCTGATGGACTACGGCGACATCAGCCGAGCGTTCCGGGGAGTCCATGAACAGCTCGACCACTCCTACCTGAATGACTTGCCGGGCTTGGAAAATCCAACCAGCGAGAATCTGGCCCGCTGGATCTGGCGGAAGTTGAAGCCGGCGTTGTCCGGCCTCAGCGCGATCGTCGTCCAGGAAACCGGCACGGCCCGTTGCATCTATCGAGGCCAGTGATCCCGAAAAACAGTCGCCTCCCTCCGTGACCCGATTATTATCAGAACCAATCGCGTCCTTCCGTGACGCGGCTTTATGAGCGACGCCATCCTGCGACTCGACGCGGTGGAGAAACGCTTCGGCGCGACGCCAGCGGTGCGGGGCGTGACGCTGGAGATCGCCCGCGGCGAGTTTTTCGCGCTGCTGGGGCCGAGCGGCTGCGGCAAGACGACGCTGTTGCGGCTCATTGCGGGCTTCGAGCAACCGGACAGGGGCCGGGTGATCCTCGATGGCGCGGACGTGGCGGGCGTGCCGGCGAACGAGCGTCCGGTCAACACGGTCTTTCAGCACTACGCGCTGTTTCCGCACCTGACCGTGGCCGAGAACGTCGGGTTTGGGCTACGCTACAAAAAGCAAAGGGAAGTTGTGGGGCATCCGACTTCGGCGATCCATGAAATGCTGACCCTCGTCCGGCTGGAGGGCTTGGCCGACCGCAAACCGGACCAGCTCAGCGGCGGCCAGAAACAACGGGTGGCGCTGGCGCGGGCGTTGATCCTGCGGCCGAAGGTGTTGTTGCTGGACGAGCCGCTGGCGGCGCTCGATGTGAAGCTGCGGAAGGAGATGCAGATGGAGTTGAAGGCGCTCCAGCGGCGCGTGGGCATCACGTTTGTCTTCGTCACGCACGATCAGGAGGAGGCACTGACCCTGGCCGACCGCGTGGCGGTGATGAACCTCGGCAAGATCGAGCAGGTCGGCGCGACCGAGGAGATCTTCGAGCGCCCGCGCACCCGGTTCGTCGCGGACTTCATGGGCGCGGTGAATTTCTTCGACGGGTTTGTGGTGCGGCCGGAGAAGATGCGGCTGCACGCGGCGCCGCCCGCAGGCATAGGGCAGGCGTCCGCTCCGGGCGCCAACGGCCTGAGCCAAGCGCGGCGTGAAAGCACGCACTTCCCAACATCGTGTTGTGTGGAAGGGACCGTTGAAAGCAAGACGTATCAGGGCGAGACAACGCGGTGGCAGGTGCGAGCCGCCGATGGGAAGCTGTTGACCGTGGTGGAGCCAAACGACGGCGCGCCCGATGATGTCTCCCGATGGCGCGAGGGCGGCCGCGTGTGGGTGACGTGGGACAAACGACACCAAGTGCCGCTGCAATGAAATCCCGCCCCGCATTCCTGCTCATCGCTCCGTGCTGGCTTGTGCTGGGCCTCCTCTTTCTGACGCCGCTGGCGATCATGCTGTGGTTGAGCTTTCAGCAGGCGGGACTCTACGGCGCGATTGATCCGGGGCCGACATTGGCGAACTACATCCGCTGCGTCGAGCCGGGCTATGTGGCGATCTGCGCGCGGTCGGTGTGGATTGCGGTCGCAACAACGCTGATCTGTTTGCTCGTAAGCTACCCGGTCGCCTACTACATCGCCTTGAAGGCGCGGCCGGAGCGGAAAAACCTGCTGCTGGCGCTCGTGGTCATTCCCTTCTGGACGAGCTTCCTGGTGCGGACCTACGCGTGGATGTTCATCCTGCGCGACCAAGGCGTGATCAACTCGCTGCTGATGTCCCTCGGCGTCATCCATGAGCCGCTGACGCTGCTCTACACGCCGCTAGCGGTGATGATCGGGCAGGTCTATGCCGAGGTGCCGTTCATGGTGTTGCCGATCTATGTGTCGCTGGAAAAACTCGACCGCTCGCTGCTGGAGGCGGCGCGAGACCTTGGCGCCGGCGCGGCGGCGGCGTTTTGGCGCGTGACGGCGCCGCTGGCAATGCCGGGAACCGTCGCGGGCATCGTGCTCGTGTTCATCCCGAGCCTCGGCACATTCATCACGCCAGACCTGCTCGGCGGCGCGAAGGGAATGCTGGTCGGCAATCTCATCCAGAATCAATTCGGCCCGGCGCTGAACAAACCGTTTGGCAGCGCGGTGGCGATGGGGTTGACGGCGTTCGTGCTGGCGCTGTTGTGGGCGTATGCGACGTGGGCGCGACGGCGGGGAGAGGAGGCGCTGTGAATACGGAACGCGGAATGCGGAATGCGGAGCGGGGAACGGCCGCGCTCCGGTGGTTTTCGTGGCTGGTATATGCGTTTCTCTACGCGCCCATCGCCGTGCTTGTGGTCTTCTCGTTCAACTCGGAGCGGCAGACGGCGGTCTGGCGCGGGTTCACGCTGGACTGGTATCGCGTGCTGTTCCGCGACGCGGCGATTGGCAACGCGGTCGCCAACAGCGTCATCGTCGCGGCGGCGGCGACAGTGATCGCGACGGTGATCGGAACCATGGCCGGGCTGGCCATGGCGCGGCACGAGGTTCCCGGCAAGCGCGCGACGCGCTCGCTGCTTTATCTGCCGGTCATCGTGCCGGAGATCGTCGTCGGCGCGGCGCTGGTGAGTCTGTTTGGGTTCCTCGCGATGCGGCTGAGCCTGACGACGGTGATTCTGGCGCATGTCGCCTTCAGCATCAGTTACGTGGCGCTGGTGGTGCGGGCGCGGCTGGCGTGCTTTGACCGCTCGCTGGAAGAGGCGGCGATGGACCTCGGCGCGACCCGCTGGCAGACGTTCTCGCGCGTGACGCTGCCGCTGATCGCGCCCGGCGTGATGGCGGGCGCGCTGCTGGTGTTCACCCTTTCGATTGACGACTACATCATTACCTCGTTTGTGGCGGGGCCGGGCGCCACCACGCTGCCGTTGCAGATTTATTGGATGGTCAAGACCGGCATCACGCCAGAAATCAACGCGGTGAGCACGTTGCTGCTCGCCGTCACGATCGTGCTGATTGCCGCGGCACAGCGGTTGCAGGTTGCCCGACGTTCCACTGTATTCAGCGATCGCGGACCCGGATCATGAACAGAAGCGGACTGGAGACCACGCGCGCCCCACACCGTCTGGTCCAGGGGCTTGGCCTGCTCGACTCGACGATGCTCGTGGCCGGCTCGATGATCGGCAGCGGGATTTTCATCGTCTCGTCGGACATGGCGCGCCAGCTTGGTTCGCCGGGCTGGCTGCTGGTCGCGTGGATCGTCACGGGCGTGCTGACGCTCGCCGCGGCGCTGAGCTACGGCGAACTGGCGGCGATGATGCCGCACGCCGGCGGCCAATACATCTATCTGCGGGAGGCTTACGGGCCGGTGTGGGGCTTTCTTTACGGATGGACGCTGTTCACGGTTATTCAGACCGGCACGATCGCTGCGGTGGGCGTAGCGTTTGCGCGGTTTCTGGGCGTGCTCGTGCCGGCGGTGAGCGAGAGCCATAAGCTGGTCGAGTGGGGCCGGTTCGCAATCACGCCGACGACGTTGGTGGCGATTGCTGTGCTGGTGGTGCTGACGTGGGTGAATTGCCGCGGCCTGCACGAAGG
>JAOACV010000403.1 GCA_026417675.1 Verrucomicrobiia bacterium | reverse complement strand
AGGTAAGGCATGGCGTGTTCTCCGATTTACTGTGTTCGGGGTTTAGAAGTGGCTTCGCCTGGACCATGGGCACACGCAGCGAGGGCAGGGTCGGGAAGGATTCAGGATGCTAGTAGGAAACCTGCGCGCCGCTGCCTTCCCAGCCGTCGAGACGGATGGGGTAGCGGCCATACATGCGAATGGTGTTCCACATGGCCAGATAATTGCCGGGTTTGACGCCGGAGTGGATGCTGTTGCTGGAGGAGACGATGAGGCCGCCGCCGGCGGCGGCTTTGCGCAGAACCTCCCGGGTCTCGTCCACGACCTGTCGCTCGGTGCCGCTGGTGAGTGTGTGGGCGCAGTCCACATTGCCTTTAAGCGCGATGCGGTGGCCGTATTTCTGTTTCATCTCGCCGATGTCCAAGCCCGCCAACGGGTCAATCGGATCCAGCGCGTCAATGCCTGAGTCGAGGATCATGTCGAGCAACGGGCGGATGTTGCCGTCGCTGTGCTTGATGTGGATGAGGCCCGCGTCCTTGAAGCCGGCCACGACGCGCTTGAGGCCGGGCCAGAGCAGTTCTCGAAACATCGCCGGCGACACGAACGGCGCTTCGGTGGAAGCGTAATCGTCACCGGTGACTACAAAATCGGCGCCGATGCGCGCGGCCTCCCTGGCCAGTTCGATGTTGGTCTTGACGGAGATTTCGACCAGGCCAGTGATCAGCTCCGGCTCGCAGGCGAACGCTTCGAGCAAGCTTTGGAAACCCATCAGGTTGCGCGGGATGGAGAAGACGTCGTTGAGATGCACTCCGATGGCAAGATGGCCTTTGTATCGCCGGACGATGCGTTCGAGGCTGGCGAACCGTCCGGGCGCGTGCGGGTCGGGAGGCTGGTAGCGGTTCAGGTCTTCGAGCGTCTTAATCGGGCCGCCGACGGGCATGCCGTATTCCTCCTCGCCGTATTCAAGGATGGCGCCCCACTCGTTGCGCACGCGGTT
This sequence comes from Verrucomicrobiia bacterium, assembly GCA_026417675.1. Lineage (GTDB taxonomy): Bacteria > Verrucomicrobiota > Verrucomicrobiia > CAIQCK01 > CAIQCK01 > JAOACV01. The sequence continues at coordinate 2,675 of JAOACV010000403.1, read as the reverse complement.
GGGCGCGATCGGCTCTTTCCGGTAGTCGGGCGAGACGAGGATGGCGTCGAGGCCCATGCGGACGGTGAACTCCTCCATGTTGCTGCCAGGGCAGAGGGCGTTGCGAACCTTGCGGTCTATGATCCATTCGAAGTGCGGGACGCGATCCGGCTCCTGGCGGCGGAGGACGCGCAGGACTCGTTCGGCCGAGGTCAGTTCTTTCACGGTTGATGGTTGATGGTTAATGGAGCGGCAGGCGGACGTGGAAGCTGGTGCCCTTGCCCTCGACGCTGGAGACGGGGATGATGCCGCCGTGGTCGCGCATGATTTTTTTCGAGATGGACAAGCCGAGGCCGGTGCCTTCCTTTTTGGTGGTGAAGAAGGGGTCGAACACGCGGGAGCGAATGGCGGTGGGGATGCCGGGACCGTTGTCCGCGACTTCGATCACGGCCATGCGGTCAACCGTGTCACGACTGCCGGCGCGAGTCGTCTCCACGCCGACGGCGATGTGGATTCTGCCGTCCTCCATGAGCACATCAATGGCGTTGTTGAGGAGGTTGACCAGCACCTGCACGATCTGCTGCTTGTCCACTTTCAACACGGGTTGCTCGTGATAATGCTTGGTGAGCTTGATGTGTTTGTTGGTCAGCCGCGGTTGGACCAATAGGATGGATTCCTCCACCAGCTCGGTGGCGGGATAATCGCCGATGGTGACCTTGGCTGGCCGTGCGAAGGTCAGCATGCTCTCCACGACCTTGGTGATCCGGTCCACGTCCTTGAGCACCATCTTGCTGAATTCGTATTTGAACTCCGGGTCTTCGACGCGGTGGGGCAACAGTTGCGCGAAAGTGCGGATGGAGGAGAGCGGGTTGCGGATTTCGTGAGCCACGCCGGCGGCGATGGCGCCTAGTTCGGCCAGCTTGTTCTTGTGAAACATCTCCTCTTCCATCCGCCGGTATTTCACCGCCATGGCCACTTCGGCAGCGAGAGTCTCCAGCAATTTCAAGTCGCTGATGAAGAACATGTCCTTGTTGAGCTTCTCGCCGATGGCCATGAGACCCACCAACCGGTCTTCCAAGATCATCGGGACGCAAACGGAAACCTTCAACGGCTTCAGTTCCGCCTCGATGTCGCGCAAGACGCCGGCGGGCAGCCGCCGGGGCAGTTCGTCGCGGGACAGAACGTCCTTGGATTCCTGCAACCATCGCACCACGGCGGAGCGCTCGCGCAGGTCCTGCACATCGGTGGCCTCGCGCGGGTTCAACCCGCTCTGCGTGCTCATGCGGTAATCCCCTGACAACGTGTCCTGCAAAAAGACAATGACGCGCGAAACCTGCATCTGAGTGTGGATCGTGTTGGCGACCGTCCACACCAGCAGGTCGAGGTTGGGCAGGCGGCTGAGGTCTTTCACGAGGCCAGCTAGGGCGTCCTGGTAGCCGTAGCGCGAACGGAACATGCGCTCCTGCATCATGCGCTCCGCGCGCGGCAGCAGCCGCGGCAGCACCGAGGCAAGCACCAACCCGCTCACCACCACCAGCGCGAGCATGAACAACTGCTGCTGCGGATTGACGAAACCGGGCGCCAGCATCGAGACCGCCGCGATGAACAACAGGCTCATGCCCGCGATGACCGTCAGCGTCACCACGTAAAGCAGCGCTCGCGCCACAATGACGTTGAAATCCGCCAGACGCGCGCTGCCGACCACATACGTCAGNCAGAACAAACAGAACGGCACCAGGAAGAAGCCGAACGGCTGCACGTTGAAGTCGTATTCCAGCGGCAGGATGATCGAATGGGTGGTAAGAAACAAGATCAGCCACGTGACAGCGAAGAAAATGAGTTGATTGCGCTTGTAACCGACCGCGTTCCAAGCGGCATGGACCAGAACGCCAACTCCAAAGAATTGCCATAGCACCAAGTGCGTAATCAACCACGGATACCACGCGCGGTTGTAGCGAACGTAGTGGTCCATGAAAGGCTGCTGTTTCAGGCCGGTGATCAGATCGCCTTGCCACAGTAGAAACAGAAACAAGGCGGTCATCAAATAGGCCGCAGCGACGCAAAAGCGCCAAATTCGGCCGCGCCGCTCGGTTAGCGCGCAAATTGTGTGGAACCAAAGGGTTGTCGCCAGTATAGAGAACGTCAGAGTAAACCTCGCCCAAGATAACGCCACCGCCTCGGACAAGCCCTCGTAGTAATAATGAGCAAATCCTAGAAGCCATAACGCCAACGCGAGCACGGTGAAACCAAACAAAGCCCCCGTCACTTGGAAGCGGTTCTTCCAATACACCGCGATTGCTGACGCAAGGGCGATCGATGCGTTGGTCAGAATGAGGTAGTAATAGAAAGCGTTCATGAGACGTCCCGGCCAGCATCTGAGGGCTGGTGGCTTCTCGTGCGACTATTCGCCTGTCGGGGGTTTACGATGGCTCGCCACGGAACAAATGCTGGCACTTCTTGGCGATAACGCACGTATTGCTCACCAAACTTGGCAATCATTTCCATTTCCTCCCGTTGCCAACGCGCCAGCAACACCGGCCAATAGGTCAGCAGCGCCAGCAAGATTGTCGCCCAAGCATTTGTTACAAGCGGGATCGAAATCACTTCGACTAAAATCGCCGCATACGCCGGATGCCGCAAATACTTGTAGATCCCTTCGCGGATCAATTGGTGCTCCCTGCGAATCTCCACATGCA
>JAOACV010000402.1 GCA_026417675.1 Verrucomicrobiia bacterium | reverse complement strand
ATTAAACGCCATGGCCGCCGTCCGCGCGCAGACCATGGCCGCGACAATCAGCAGCATGACGCGCGGGGCCGGCATGGGACGTTCGCGGTTCAGGTGCGCGCCGGCGGCGAACATCGCCGCGAGCGCAAACGGCAGCGCGAAGATGGTGTGCGAGAACTTCACGAACTCGCCCAGCGTGCGTAAGGAAGCCAACAGGCCGGCCTTTGAGTTGGCGCTCACGATTCTGCCTGCATCCAACGTTGGGCGAGCGCGTGTTCGATGCCGAGATGGTCGAGCACGCGGGCGACGACCGTGTCCACCACCTGCAGGATCGTCTGCGGCCGGCTGTAGAACGACGGCGAGGCCGGAATAATGTCCGCACCGGCTTCAAGCAGCCGCGCCATGTTGCGGACGTGAATTAAATTGTAGGGCGTCTCGCGCGGCACCAGAATGAGCTTGCGGCGCTCCTTGAGAAACACGTCGGCCGCGCGCGTGATGGTGTCGTCGGAGCAGCCGTTGGCGATACGCCCGAGCGCGCCCATTGAGCAGGGGATGACTACCATCGCGTCGAACCGCGCCGAGCCGCTGACAAACGGCGCACACATGGACTGATTGTCGTGGCGCTCCACGCCGTCAGGCAGCCGCAGCGACCCGCCATCCAGTTCCGAGGCGATGATCCCCGGCGCGTGATCGCTGAGAACCAAATGAACCTCGTGCCCGCGCAGGTTGTCGAGCAATCGCTGGGCATAGATCGCGCCGCTGGCGCCGGTAATGGCCACGACAAGTCTCATGTGCGCTGTAGAGTGCCGAACGTGATGGAGGTTGGCAAGTGGCAAGCAGGACGGCGGGGAAGTCGGAAAAGCCGGACACATTTACGCTCTTCGCGCATAGGCGACGCCTGCGATGATCAATAGTCCGCCCCAGAGCAGCAACCATGTCACCGGTTCGTCAAGCAGGGCCCAGGCTGCCAGCGCAGTGGTGACGGGCACGATGCTCTGGAAAAGCATAACCACGCTCGCCGGCTCGCGACGGATCGCGTGGCTCCAAGCGAGCTGCGCCAGCAATGTCGCCAGCCACGCCGAGTAGAGTTGGCCGCCCACTTGCGCCCAGCCGACACCCCTCCAGTTGCCGTTGCAAATCTCCCAGACCGCGAACGGCGTCGTAACGACGGCCGTGCAGAGCGCGGAGAAACCGGTCACCTTGGCGGGCGAATGGCCGCGCAGTAGCAGGCGTTTCTGATAGGTGCTGTAGAACGCCCAGGCGACCGAGCCACCGAGGGCCAGCGCGTCGCCGAGGGCCTGCATGAGGTTTCGGAACCGCAGCGCGTCCAGCCCAACGACGATGGCCACGCCCGCAGCCGCAACCACCGCGCCGGCGACGAAGGCGGGACGAATTTCCCTGCCCTCCCACGCGCGTTCCCACAGCGCGGAGAAAAGCGGCCCCAACGCCAGCAGGAGCGCGCCATGAGCGGCCGTGGTCCAGCGCAGCGACCAGATAAAGGCAACCTGAAACACCGCAAGACCGAGGAACCCGTTGATGAGAAAATCCCGCCGGTCAGCTCGCGGCACGCCCAATGAGCCTTCACGCCGCCAGACCCAAAACAGCAACGGCAGACCCGCGAGCAGTCCGCGCGTCCACGCGACGCAAAACACCGGCGTGGTCAGCGCCAGCCAGCGCATGACGGCGTTGTTGCCGCCCCAAATGAGGACGACGAGGAGCAAGAGCAGGACAACGCGATCCACGGGGAAAACCATGAGTGGTCCGTGATGAGGGAAACCCCGCGCGTGACGCGGAGATCGTGGTGGCCATTGGTCTTGCCGAGGCCCACTCGTTACCCATCACTCTTCACGTCTTACTTCAGCAGCGTTTCGATCTTCGCAGCCTTCCGCTGGTCGGCAATGAACTGCGCGACCTGTTTGTCCGTCTCGCGCTTCTTGAGGAACTGGACAATCTTGTCCTTCATGGAGTCCAGCGACCGCTTCTCTTCGGGCTGGGCGCCGGTTTGCTTGATGATGTGATAACCGAACTGGGTGGTGACCACCTCGCTGAGTTCGCCGGGCTTGAGCGCGAACGCGACCTTGTCGAACTCCGGCACCATCTGGCCGGGGGCGAAGAAGTTGAGGTCGCCGCCGTTTTCCTTGGAGGGGCAGTCGCTGACCTCGGCCGCCACCTTGGCGAAATCCTCGCCGCCGCGAGTCACGCGCTCGCGCGCCTTGTCAATGGCCGCCCGTTTGGCTTTTTTCACGTCCTCCGTCGCGTCCGCCGGCACGCTCACCAGAATGTGACTGGCGCGAACCATGGCGGGCCGCACGAAGTAGGTCGGGTTCTCGTCGTAAAACTTTTTCACCTGCTCATCAGTGATCGTCACCTTGCTGGCGAACTGTTGCTGGATGAACTCGCGCAGCATCACGATCTGCCGGATGTCGTTCTGCACCTGCTGCGGCGTGCGACCGGCTTTGGCAACCTGCTCGTTGAACACCTGCTCGCTGGGAAACTTCGACTTGATCTCGGCAAGCTGGGCTTCGACCTTCTTGTCAAGGTCAGCCACTTGGACCGTGCTGGCGGCTTGGACCAACAGCTCCTGGTCAATGAGCTTGTTGAGCATCTGACGCTCGTAACCGAGCCGCTGTTCCGGCGTCAGTTTCTGATGCCCTTGCGCTTCCAACATGCGCAGATCGTTGGCGGACACCTCATCCAGTTGCTTGCGCGTGATCGGCCTGCCATTGACCGTGGCGACCGGCTCGTCCGGGCTGCCGGCGGCGGGCGCGGTTTGGGCGAACGCCCACGCGCCACTCAGCGCGCAGGCGGCCGTCAGTATCTGCATCCAGCATTTGTGAATCATGGTTCCTTTCGTTAACACGCCCACCGGGCGTGGTCATAAGCAAGTGCATGAACGTTAGGGGCGATTGCGCGTCCGCGCAAGCGAGAAGACGCCCGTCGTTTTCGCTGAAAACCACCCGATCGTGTGGTAGCATAGCGCCATGAATGCGCCGCTCACGGCTCAACAACGCCGCATCCTCGACTACATCCACGATTGCGTGCGCCGGTCGGGCCGTCCGCCGACGGTGCGCGAGATCTGCGCGCAGTTCGGGTTTCGGTCCACCGGCACCGGTCGCGACCATCTGAAGGCGCTGCGGGCTAAAGGCGCGTTGGAGCATCATCCGCGCGAGGCGCGCGGACACCAGCCAACACGGCCGGTCCATGCCCTGCCGTTGCTCGGCACCGTCGCCGCAGGCCAGCCGGTGATGTCGGAGGAGAATTTCGACGGCTACATCAACGTCGCGGCACCGTTTACCGGCCTGCGCGGCGGGCGGACGTTCTGCCTGCGCGTGCGCGGCGATTCGATGGAGGGTGACGGCATCTTGGCTGGCGACGTCGCTGTCGTGCGCTGCCAACCGACCGCAACCCCCGGCGACTTGGTCGTGGCGCTAGCCCATGGCGAGGCGACCCTGAAACGGCTGACGGCCCGCAACGGTCGCCGATGGCTGGAGCCGGCCAACCCGAAATACAAACCCATCCCCGTCACCGAGGCCACGCGCATCCTCGGCTGCGTCATCGGCATCCTGCGGTGCTGCGAAGGCAGGTTCAACGTCGTCGCGAGTTAAGGAGAAACCAGCGGGGCTGTATTCCCGGCGTTTACAGACCCACCACCCGTCTCCGGGATTCTTGCGCAAGATTACCCGGC
>JAOACV010000401.1 GCA_026417675.1 Verrucomicrobiia bacterium | reverse complement strand
CAAACAGGTCGTGCAAGAGTTCTACGGAAGCCTCAAGTAAACCCGTCGTGTGATTCAAACATATAAGGAGACTATCTGTCATGAAAGACTACGTTGCTGAACGTTGCAAGGTGCTCACCCCGTCGCTGACGCTGGCGGTGGACGCGAAGGCCAAGGCGATGAAGGCCGCCGGCGAGGATGTATGCGGTTTCGGCGCGGGCGAGCCGGACTTCGACACGCCGCAGCACATCAAGGACGCCGCCGCGGCCGCGATGGCCAAGGGGATGACCAAATACACGCCCTCCAGCGGCACGCCGGAGTTGCGCAAGGCCATCGCCGACAAGCTGGCGCGCGTCAACGGCATCCAATACAGCCCGAACCAGGTCATCGTTTCCTGCGGGGGCAAACACTCCTGCTTTAACGTCGTCTTTGCCACGTGCAACCCAGACGACGAAGTTATCATCCCCGCACCCTACTGGCTGAGTTACCCGGAGATGGTCAAGATGGCGGGCGCGAAACCGGTGTTCTTAAACACCAGTGACGCCACCCAGTTTAAGATCACGCCGGAGCAATTGCGCGCCGCGATCACGCCGCGCACCAAGCTTTTCATACTCAACTCGCCTTCCAACCCGACCGGCTCGGTCTATACGCGCGCCGAGATCGAAGCGCTGGGGCGCGTGTGTTTGGAGAAGGGTGTGCTGGTGCTCAGCGACGAGATTTACGAGAACCTGATCTACGACGACGCGCAGCACAGTAGTTTGGCGTCGTTCGGGCCGGAGTTCTACGACATCACCATCACGGTCAACGGCCTCTCCAAAGCCTATTCGATGACCGGCTGGCGTTTGGGCTACCTGGCCGCGCCGGAGCCGATCGCCAAGGCGATTGACGCCGTGCAGAGTCACTCGACCTCCAATCCCACCAGCTTCGCCCAGGCCGGCGGCGTGGCGGCAATCAACGGTCCGCAGGACCATCTGGCGGTATGGCGGGCGGAGTTCAGCAAGCGGCGCGCCTACATGCTCCAGCGGTTGAACGCGATCCCCGGCGTCTCCTGCATTGATGCCAAGGGCGCGTTTTACCTGCTGCCCAACATCAGCAAGGTGGGGCTGAAGCCGCTCGATTTCGCGCAGCAGTTGCTGGAAGAGGAGAAGGTCGCCGTGGTGCCCGGCGAGGCGTTCGGGACCGACCAGCATATCCGGCTGTCGTATGCCTGCTCGATGACCAACATCGAGAAGGGTCTCGACCGGATCGAGCGGTTCTGCCGGAAGCGGACGTGATGGCGTCGGTGGCCGTCATGGTTGCCCCGGTGGTCCGGTGCGAAAGCAAAAAAAACGCAAGTTTTCCGTTGACAGGACCGGGTCGTTACCATTAAATCACGCCGAAACTGAAGCCGAGTGTGACGTTTGGGCGCATGAGCCATGCGCTCCGTAGTGTTGGCGCGAGGATGGTTGAGCGACGCAGAGAACAAAGCGTGCGAAAGCTCTCGGAACCCACTTCAAAGGATGGCACCACAATGAACGCAGACAAGAGTTTTGGGTCCATGCGGTCGCTGGCGTTGCTGATGGCGACGTTGCTTGTTGGCACGGGAACGCTGTTTGCTGCCCAAACCGGCGGCCAACAGAGCGGCCCGAAGGGCAACGACTGGGACGAGCCGTTGGGGATGACACTGGGGCAGTTGGCCATCAAGTTTGGCACCAAACTGACGCCGCCTTTCATCGCGCACAACGAGCGCGAGGCGAAGGATTTCCTGACGCGTCACATTCCGCCCATTATCCCGCCGGGCGGCTGGGATCGTTCGACGCCCGTTCGCTGCCCATGGTGCGGGAAATCCTGTGCGTGCAATGCCGAGGAGCGAAAGCGCTCGGAGGACGGCTTGGAAAGATGTCTCTGCAAATCATGCAACAAAGAGTATCGTTGTGACATTGGCGGGCAGCAAGCTACTGCCGGCGACCTGATGGTGATCTTGGGCCAGCAGCTTCGCCTGCCGGTAAGTGACAATCTGGCGGCGACTCCCGCCGAATACTACCAGGCGTTGATAGACACCACAGGCACCACGGCGGGGGCGGACCAAGTGTATCTGTCCTTCATCGGTTTGTGGAAGGACCTCTGGCTGGGCGTTATCCCGACCGTATTTTTGACCGAGAACATGAACCGGCCCGCCCGCCTAACGCCGGTGCCGCCGCCGCCGCGGACGCGGATTTGATTCCCTCAACCATGTCGTCGCAGCAAGAGCGCCTGACAAAGAAATTGCTCGAACAAGGAGATCCTATGATCAAGTCGCTTGGAAAATTGGCCCTGCTGGTCTTGGTGGCGGCCATCAGCACGGCGGTCGCGGAGGATGTGCAGGTCAAACAGCACAATCTGGCCTACGGCATCACACTGCGCGGTGGTTACGACAGCAACATTTACACGGCGGAAAAGGATGTCACCGGAAGTTTTTACACGACCATCCAGCCCGACTTTCACGCGGCGTGGAGTTCGCCCTCGACCGACATCACGCTGCACTACACTTACGCGGCCACTTACTACGAGAAGCGACCGGAGCGGCATTGGGACCAAGCACACAACTTCTCATTCAACTTGGCCCACGAGTTTTCGCCGCGCTTGCGGGTCACCCTCTACGAAGACTTCCAGCCGGGATTCGAGCCTGAGATTGAGTCGGGCATCCGTCAGCGGCAGGGCAATTACATCCAGAACCGTGTCGCCGTCAGTTCCTCCTACATCCTCGGCGGACGCTGGACACTCCCGGTGACTATGTCGCATTACTTCATCAGCTATGATGAAGGCGAAGCCGCCGAATCCTTGAATCGTCAGAGCTGGGACGCCAAGGTGGGCGTCAAATACAACGCCACTTCCAGGACGACCTTCTACAGCGATTTCAGCCATGGCGTGAACACTTACGAGGGCTACAACCGTAGCTATACCTCGGAGAGCTTGTATTTTGGCGTTGACCACGGCCTAACCCCACGCCTGACGGTGAACGCTAGCGCTGGCGTTCAAATGCTGTCGTTCGATGTGAAGTCGAACCAAGAGTTCAATCCCTTGCTGTCTCTGAAGGCCAACTATTCGCTGACTTCCCGCACCGCGATGAACCTCTCGTTCAGCAGCCAGGTTCAGCCGACGGAGGTCACTCAGTATCTCGTCCAGTATAGCTGGATCCTCAGCGGCGGCATCGTTCATCAGTTTACGCCCAAGTTGATGGCTTCGGTGAACCTCAGCTACATCCCGGCTGAATACAACACCGACATGGCATTGAGCGCGAAGGATCTGGACTACAAGCTCGAGCCGTCCTCCCAGGGCGGAACCGAGACGACATTGAGCAGCACGATCGCTGTGGCTTACCAGTTCAACCTCAATCTGCGCGCCGAGCTGGGCTGGAGTTACATTGACGTGAGTTCCCACTTTGCCAACCGCACCTACAGCCGCCACCTCACGTTCCTTCAAGGACGCTTGGGCTTCTGACCAAGAGTTGTCCGGCGCAAGACAGAAATCTTCGCAGTGCAGCAACGGGCGTGGCATGTCGCTGCGCACCATCCAAGCCCCGGCCGCCGTGTGTCCTGACGGATACGCAAAAACGCGAAGCAGACACGCCGGGCAAGCAGCCGGAGATTCTTGACCCGTGACAACGCACTGCAATCGCAGGGGATTTCTTAAGAGGGCCGTCGCCAGCGCAATGAGCGTTGCTGTCC
>JAOACV010000400.1 GCA_026417675.1 Verrucomicrobiia bacterium | reverse complement strand
ACCGGCGGCAATCGGGGCCAGCAGGTCCGCGCGCCGGACGGGGCCTTGGGCGGTCGTCAGCGAGCCGCGCAGACCGAGCGCCTTCGCGGTCGTCTCGAACACTTGGGCCGAGGGCCGATGCAGCCAGACTGTCGCGCCGGCGCGCAGCCAACCCCGCAGTTGGTCGGCGGACACTTGAGCCACCACATCGCCGTCGAACAACATCAGCTTGCTGCGCACCGACGGCGGAGTCGCGGGCGTCTGAACGTTCAACTGAACACCCAGGCCGCGCAACAGCCGAACCAGCAGGCTCTTCTCGGGCGCGTAGCAAGTCACTTCGCCAACCGCAAGGTTGTAGTTGCTCAAATAGTTGAGGCAGTTTTGCAAGATCGCCCTCGCCGCCGGCTCGGTCTCCAGTTTCTCGATCAGTTGCAGGCCGCACAGGAGCATGACCCCGTCGCCTCGCCGCGCCTCGCACAACGGCGCAGTAGCCAGACCCTTGGCGTTGCCTGCGACGACGATCGGACGCACGCCCGCGCGAGCGTCCCACGCCGGTTCGGCGGAGGTGACGACGTGGTGACCCTGCGCGCGCTCGATCAATCCCGACTTGCGCGGGCCGCGCCTGTTTTTTGGGGCCGGCGGCAACTGCTCCACCAACACGTCGGCGATCTTGCCGTCGCCGCGCCAGAACTTCAGATCGTCGGGACCGATGCCCGCCAGCGCCGGATGCTGCGGATCCTGCGGGAACGTCATGGTCGAGGTTTGCGGCACGAACGGCGTCGGCAATAAACGGCTGCCCGCTGGACCCTGGCTACAGATCAGCGCCCGACCGCCGCCGCGCACCCAGTTTTCCAACAGGTCACGCTTTGTTTTCTGCTCGCCGATCACCGGCGGTTCCTTTTCAGCGCCGAGCGGATCGAGCGCGCCCGGCAGCACAAGCAGCACGCGGACGCCCGCGAGGGTGGTTGGGTTCAAGTCCTTGAGCACGCGGAAGCTTTGCAGCGAGGGCGGCACGTCGGTCTGCGGTGTCACACCATAGATCGCCACGCCCTGGCCGACGGTGACCTTTGGCCGCGGCCAAAAGCTGACGACCCGCTTCTCCTCAAACGGCGCGGCTGACTCCATCGAGCTTTTCAAGACGAGCGTCGCGCTGGTGCGCGCCTTGACCTGCGGCGCTTGGAACATGAACGAATACGCGGCGGGCTGGCCGTGTTTCGGGTTCAGGTCGGCCGCGCGCCCGGCGATGGTGTTCGTGCCGCAAACGAGCTGCCATTCAAATTCGACGCGCTTGTCGTGCAGCGTGTCGTTGAACACCATCACCGTGCGTGAAACCTTGTCGCCGGCGTAGAACCGCGTGTCGGCCTCGCGAAGGTAGGCGCCAACGGGATGAAAAGCGTAAGCGTGCGCGCGCCAGAGGTGGTTGGACTCGTTAAGCGGACCGCCTTCGAACATCGTCCAGGGGCAGATGCCGTTCACACCCTGCGCGCGGTAGGCGATGATCTGGAGGCGCCACGACTCGCCTTTGCCGCGATTGCGGTAATCGTGATAGTTGAGATAGGCGTCGTCGCCAAACCACAGCGTATGCCAGTCGGGACCGCTCGACGGCAGCCAGAGAAACTCGCCGATGTAGAGCGGCTTGGACCGGCTCCAATGAAAGCGGTTGGTCGGCCAGAAAAACCCGTGCATGCGCGCGTGGTTGAGCCAGTAGCATGTGTCGGGATAAAGCCGGAATTCCGGATATTCGTGCGGGTAGTGCATCCCGATCGCGTCGGCGACGCCGATCTTGTCGGTCGGCTTCAGGCGCGGATCGCCGTCGCTCTCGTAGGTGATGGGGCGCGTCGGATCGAGACGCTTGAGGAACTGGCCGGCCTTGGCCATCTCGATCTCGCCGCGGCTGCCGGCCAGACAACGGCCGCCGTAGAATTCGTTCTCCAGGCTCCACATGACCACCGACGGATTGTTCTTCAGCCGCTGCCACATCGCGCGCAAGTGGTCGCGGTAGTTCTGCCAGAACCGCTCGTCGTCCACGCGATAGCTCTCGCGGTCGTTCCAGATGGCGCCTTCGGGAATGATGAGCAGCCCGACCTCGTCGGCGGCATCGTAGAACAACTGCCGCCACGGCTGCGTGTGCGTTCGAAACGCGATAGTGTGGGCATTCTTTGTCCTCCGCCAAATCTCCGCCGCCTCGGCGCGGTCCTTCGCGGCCAGCGGCCATGCGGAACTGGCGCGCAGGACCAGCGGGACGCCGTTGAGCATGAACTGTCCGCGCTCGACCCAGAACTCGCGGAAGCCAAACCGAGTCCGCAACAGGTCCGCCAACGCGCCGCCGGTTTCAAGGCGCGTTTCGAGCCGGCAAAGCTGCGGCTGCTCGTAGTCCCAAAGTTTCGGCCTCTCCCAGCGCGCGCTGACGGTCAGGTTCGTGCGCTGGCCGGCGGCGAGCGAAAGGCTCACGTCTTTGAAAACAACGGACGGCTCGCCTGCGACCGCGTTCTTGAGCGTTACCTCGACCGACGCTGCGGTGTCGTTGGCGAGTTCGACCGTCGCGCTCAGCGCGCGTTTGCGCACCGACGGCACGATGGTGATGTCACTGACGCGCACCGGCGGCACGACCTGCAATGTCACGTCGTCCCAAATGCCGTAGTCGGCATAGCGTCCGCCGATGGGCGCGAGCACGTTGTCCCTCGGCCAGCTTCGCAGCGCGTGAAACTCCTGCGGCGGCTCGCCCGGCATCGGCCGTTCAAACACGCCCGACCAGTCGCGCGCGCCCACGAGCAGCGTGTTGGTGGCGCCGAACTTCACCGCGTCGGTCGCGTCCACAACGAAGAGGTCGTAGCCGTTGAAGCAGCCGCCGACGCGCTTGTCGTTGACGAAAACCGCGGAGTTGTATTTCACGCCGTTGAACCGCAGCAGGACACGCCGCCCCTGCCATGCCGCCGGCACCTCCAACATGCGCCGGAACCACAGCGCACGCCCGTTGGCGCTGTAAACCGTGCCAGGCACCATAAACTCACGCCACCCGGCCGATGGCGGCGGCTGTTTCAACTCCGCATCGGCCGGCGCGGCCTCCCATGCGCCGTTCAGCTCCACCTCAGCACGTGGTTCGGCAGCGGCAGCCACAGTAAGAGTGAGCCAGTAACAAACGACAACACCGAGGCAGCGGTTCATACCTGTCGTTTCCCCTTCAGCGCGCGCGACATGGCCTGGGCCATCTCGCGCTCGGCGGTCTTGCGTTTGATATCTTCGCGGCGGTCGCCCACCGTCTTGCCGCGGGCGAGCGCCAACTCGACTTTGGCGATCCCGCGTTTGTTGAAGTAGAGCTGCAATGGCACCAGCGCCAAACCCTTGGTGATGAGCCGGCCCTTGAGGCGGTCAATCTGGTCCCGGTGCAACAGCAGCTTGCGCGGGCGCGTCGGCGAATGGTTCCAGATGTTGCCGTGAGTGTATTCGGGAATGTGAGCGTTGCACAGCCACACCTCGTCCCGCTCGATGCGGGCGAACGCCTCATTAAGGCTGGCGTGGCCGGCGCGCAGGCTCTTGACCTCCGTGCCGGTCAGCGCCAATCCCGCCTCGATGGTCTCCAAGATGGCGTAGTCGCGGCGCGCCTTGCGGTTGGTGGCGATGGCGGACATGGATCGTGCCGGCGACTTTAGCTCTGTCTCTTATACACATCT
>JAOACV010000003.1:4433-18022 GCA_026417675.1 Verrucomicrobiia bacterium | reverse complement strand
GACTTTCAGCGAGCAAAGGATGTCCACGGAGTCGCCCGGGAAGATCGCGCCCGCCACACCCTTGGTGTCGTTGATGGCGATGGTGATGGCGCGCTTGCCCGGCGGGATGACGGGGGAGAGGCCGGGCACTTTGTCCTTCTCGGCGATGTCCTTAAGCCGGACTTGCTCAAACTGCTTGATGGGACCGATGGTGAACTTGCCGACCACCTGCGCGATATTGGTCGCCGCCGTGGGCACCACCAACTCCGGGGGCACGGGGAAGAGGGCCACCATTTGTTCGGTGATGGCTTGCCGCGCGGGGATGTCCACCCGGGCCATGACGACAGCGGTCTTGGCGGCTGCCTTCGGCTTCGACACTTCCTGAAGGTAGTTATACAGCAGATAAAACGTGATCGCACCGAGCAGGAGCGAGCCGCCGATGAACAGCGTGCCGGGTCGTATAGTCGTTTTCATAATTGCGTGCGTTATGTTCGAGCCTGCGGTTGCGTCACCGCCGTAGTTTCTAACTTGGCGGGGCCAGCTTCAAGTAAGAAAAGTTCGGCAACACCCGGAAATCCCGCCGCCCCGCCGCGATGCGCTCGCCGACCTGGTCAATGTGGGTTTCGCCAACGACGCCTCCGTGCGCGCGCATGACTTGCAGATAGAGGATCTGTTCGGGATTCAGACCCATGATCCGCGTGGCGGTGGCGTCCACAGCGGTCGGGTTGTCGCCTAGGACGAGCACCCCGGCTTGGACCGTCTCGCCGCGCAGGGGGCCGTCACCTTCCATGCCCTCGATACCGTCCACAATCGCGAAAGCCGGCCGCAGCGCGAGGTTGATGTCCACGATGCTGCGGTCAATGCCGCGCCAGTGCAGCAGGTTCTTCGGCCAGCCGTATTTCACGCCCGGCACCGCGCCGAACATGTTCTTCAGCGACAACGTCACGCCAGCCCAATGGTGTGTCTTGAGCTTGGGTATCGAGACAATCAGGTCCGCGCCCAAGATCGTGGCCGGGAAGAACAGCCGGTCGAGGCGCGTGTAGTTTTCCGACAGACGCACTGGATGGATGGAATCGTGGTTGAGGTCCACAAACGGCGTCCGCTCGGATTTCAGCGCCTCCCAGAGGCCCGACTCTTCGAGCAGCAGTTCCGTGTCGCGCTGATGGCCCGGCCCTTCGGCCACCACGACCTCGCGCGCGCCAAACGACCGGAACGCCGCGATGGCCGCCGCGACAACCGCGGGATGGGTGTTGACGCGGCGGGCTTCGTAGTATTCCACGAGATTGGGTTTCAGCACGATGCGGCTGCCGCGGACCCGCTGGAGGAACGCCGGGTAGTCCTGCAAGCCGCGGCGGATCAGGTCGCGAAGGTCCTCACGGTAGCTGGCCGCCTTCAAAACCGTCACGCGCGCCCGCGGCTCCGGCGGAATGGTCTGGCGTGCTGACTTGATCCAGTAACCGGCACCGCCGCCGAGGGCTGCGCCGCCGAGGCCGCCGATTGCCAGCTTCTTCAGAAATTGCCGCCGGTGCATGTCGTTCATGCCGCTCCTTTCGACTCCGGTCGAGGCAGCAGAAAGATGTTCGGCCCGCCGGCTGCCGCCTGAAGTGCAAGGGAGGCCAGCGCGCTCAGGTGAATCTGTTGCCGCCAACTGCCGTCCGCATCCTGACGCGACTCCAACGCCGCGGCCAAGTCCGCGACCGATTTGCCGAATGCGTGAAAGCAGANGATCGTCAGCGCCAGCGTGAGGGTGGAGCGATGGTCCCTGGTTTCCCGCTCTAGGAACGCCATGCCGCGCTGAATCGGCCCCGCAGCCGCCGCCACGTCTTGCAACGCGAGCGCCGCCAACGCGGTGGATGAAATGAAACCGTGGAGTGCCGCCCCGTAGATTACCCGGTTGCCGTAGTTCCAGCCGCCGTCTTGGCAAACGCGGTCCAGCAACATACGCTCCGCTTCCGCCACGCGCGGATGCCGGCCGTGGCCGGCGAGTTTCAGGGCGAGCAGGGCGTAGCAGGTCGGTTCGACCCAACTGAACGTGCCGCTTATCCACGGCCAGCCGTGCAAGCTGCCGTCGAGAGTAACCTCTTCGGTCTTCGGCGTTGTCTGACCGGACCAACTCAGGAGGAACCGCACCGCTTTGTCCCGCATCGCCGGCTGCCATCCGAACCGCGTCAATGTGATGACCAAAAGTGACGTGCTCCAATGCGGCTCCTCATCGCCTTCCAACGTCAGCGCACCGTCCGGGTTTAGACGCGATGCCAGCCAGCGCAGGGCGGCGTCGCGAGCCGGCTCGAAATCGGGTCGTGACGCGTCAGACGCCAGCGCGCAGAGACTGTAACAGGTCGGTTCGGGGGACGGTTGCTGGCCGGCTCGGTAGGGCCAGCCGCCGCGCGGATCACGCGCGCTGAGCAGAAAGTTTCGTGCAGTTGCGGCTCTCTGGCTCATGGACGGCCGGGTGCGCAGGTTGCGTTGCGATTCTCTAGCCAAACGAAGGCGCGCGGCGTGGGCGGCATCACGCGGCGCTTCACTAAGCTGGCAGGCGGACAGAATATCTCTGACTTGGGCATTGGGCTGACACTACGCGAGCGGGCTGGGGGTGGCAAATCCTTGCTCGCGTGTTTGGGGGATTTCCGGGCGAGGGTGAGAGAACGTCCTACTCTTTCCCACGCCGGCCCGGGAGACCTGGGCCGCCCAGTTGCCTCAGTCTCCCAGGCTACGACGGGGATTGGCCGCTCAAGGCGGCACAGGGTTTTATGAACTCGCCGCCGTCGGCGTCACCGCCGGCAAACCTTGGGAGTTCATGGTGCTCTGGATGTTGTCGAAGGTGCTGGCAGTCTGGGTTCCAACAGCCTTGACGACCAGGATTGCGACGATGGCAATCAGGGCCAAGACCAGCGCGTATTCCACCAGCGCTTGGCCTGATTTCCTTGTCCACATCGTCAGCTTCTTCATGGTTGCCTTTTCCCTCGTTGATCGCTCTCCGCTACAACTCGGGTGCGGAGGTCGTTACGAGCTGGCCGCTTGCGGCGTCACCGAGACAACGCCTTGGGCGGTCATCTGGCTTTGGATGTTGTCAAAGGTGCTGGCGGTCTTGGTGCCGACCGTCTTGACGACGATGATCGCCACGATGGCGATAAGCGCCAACACCAGCGCATATTCCACCAGCGCCTGACCGGACTTTTTCATTCTCTTGATCATAACTACCTTCGCTTTCTTGTTTAGTGGGTCGTGTTTTGGGTGGCGTGCGACATGCCGTCCTGCGACGAGCTGTCGCACATCACAGTTGTTTCATGGCAACCTTGATGCCAGCAGTTCGGCGAGAGACCATGAGCCTCCCGGTGAACTGGCTGTGCGTTTCGCGAACAAGTTGGCCAATCGCTGAACAAGCTTTTCTGGCCGCGATGTGCCGCGCATTGACAACGCAATTACTCTGGATGCAGCTTTTCATTCGATCAGGGCGACCGTGAACGTGCCGGGGCTGCGGGCCGCGTTGATTCTCCATCGGCTGTTGCCGACGAGGCGAATGGTCTTGACGATGGCTCCGATGGAATCAATCGTGTCGCCCCCGGTCAGCTCCAGCGAGCCGCCGGGGTTATACACATAGCCCGCGAACGGCGTGACGCCCGGACTGGCGGTATTGGAGATGGAGAAGGACGTGGTGCTGGCGCGGTCGTTGAAAACCAGCACGCCCTTGTAAGTGCTGTCGTGGGCCGCGTCGGGAGCTTGGATGTTCAGTGTGCCGTTCAAAGTCACATTCCCGTAAGCACCCTCTTTGGTCGGCTTGGTGGGATTCTGGGTGTTGTAGATGAAGACATCGGTGCCGTTAAGCGTGCCGTCGCTCATGTTGAATCCGCCGCCGGCCATGATGTAGGTGCCCGGTTGCATCGTGACCGTGCCGCCCGAGATTTTGACGCCACCGTAGTAAATCCCCGGCCGGAGTGTGGCCGGTCCTGATACCTGTTTGGTCTGGGGGTTGTTGGCAGTGCCTGCACTGTCGGGTGAAACAGAGTAGCTGCTGAGCACCGGGGCGGGCAGCGTGGCGAGCGGGTCTATCTCGGCCGGCGCGCCCGGGACAACCGTCGCGTTAATGGTGCTGCCGCCAGCTTGGGAAATGCCGCCAACGACCTTCACGGTGCCTGCGGTGATGGAAGAACCGCCGACCATGTTAATCGCTTGGCCGCTGGTGGAGTTGACGTAGATATCGCCGCCGCCCACGTCAATGCTGGCGTTACCCCTTATGTCCAGCGCATTGGACGCATTGGGACTCAAAACCAGGATTTTTCCCTGGTAGGGAATCGAGCGCGGCCCCGCTGTGGCCGACGCGCGGACGTTGACGACGCTCAGTTGCAACAATAGGCGCATGAACGTCGTGTCCATCGGGCGGGTCACCTCGACCCGGATGCAGCGGTTGGTGCCGGCATAGCGGGATCCGCTGCTGGCCGCCGGAGGAATCTCCACCAACACGCAGTTGGTGCTGGGGGCGCCGTTTAGCAACGCCAGATTTATGGCTGCCGCACGAGCGTTGGCTTCTTGGGTGGCACCGCTCCCGGCGCGCAACTCCCACGCGCCCGCCAGGGCGGCGGCGTCGGCGGCGCGTTGCGCGTGGCGGCGGTTGACCGCCAACATGCCGCCATCGGCAATCAAGCCGACGATGGCCAGCAGCCCGATGATGCACACCGCCGTGACAACCAAGACTTGGCCGGAGCGCCGTTGTCGCGGCGCCCGCATCAGCGGGTTGGTCGTTTGTGTCTGCGGCCTCATCTCAGTTCAGTATCCGCATGATGACGGTGCGTCGGAGTGGCACTTGGCTGGGTAAACCCGGCCATTGCAGCACGGGGATGAACGTCGCACTCACGGTAACGCTCAGCAGGTTGTTGGAGATGGAGGAGCTGACCACGGGCGAAAGACCGGCGATGTCGGCAGCTTGGGCCAGCGCGTTGGTGCGAATGCCGTCGGTATTGGCGGCGTTCTGGGCGCTGAGACAACCAAACTGCGCGCCCGCCGCGGCGGCGGACTCGACCGACTGGAAGCAGTAGAACATTCGTCCCACATCAACCGCGATCAGCGTCAGCAGGAACAGCACCGGCACCACGATGGCCAGCTCCAGAAGGGCCTGGCCTGCGGCTCCGCGCCGTCCCGGATTCACAGGTGTTTGGCCGTTGGTGGTTGCCGGTTTCATCGTGCCAACCTCTCTAAAACATCGTCTTCACAATTCGTATGGCGGCGGGGCCGAGGATGACCACCATCAGCGTCGGGAAAACAAAGAGCACCAGCGGGAAAAGAATCTTCACCGGCGCTTTCATGACTTTCTCCTGCACACGTTGTCGCTGCCTGATGCGCACCGTCTCGGCTTGGACGCGCAAGGTGTCCACCAAGCTCGACCCCGACATGAAACTCTCGAGCACCGCGCCGACAAAGAGCCGCAACTCCTCGATGTCCACCCGGTCGGCCAGGTGGTTGAGGGCCTCGGCACGCGACCGGCCGAGATTGATTTCGGTGCATGCGATCCCAAACTCCTCGGCCAATGGCCCTTTCGTGCGGCGCCGCACGCTGATCAGCGCCTGGTCAAACCCCATGCCGGCCTCGATGCCGATGGAGATCAGGTCAATCGCGCGCGGCAATTCGAGCAGGATTGCTTCCTGGCGTTGCCGGATGCGGCGGCTCAAGGCCACATTAGGCACGTAGTAGCCAAGGACGCCCACGCCCAAACTCAGCGCGATCATCTGCGGATCGAGCAGTAGTTTCAGCAGCGTCGGCTGATTGTCGCCGACGGCCACGCCGGTCAAGGTGTCCAGACTGGCGATGAACAACGGCGTCAGAACCAGGCACACCACACCGCTGATCAACGACAGTCCGCTGAAACGCGCGGCCGTCCAGCGGGGCGTCATGCCGGCCTGCACCAGCCGTCGTTGGAGCCGCTCCAGCGATTCCTGGCTCGTCATCCCCCGCGCCTTTTGCGCGATGTAATCCAAGATGGGCCACATGGTGCGCTCGGCTAAGGGCTGATCGAGCCGCTCCTGGATCGTCAGCGGTCCGCGCCGCTGCAAAGCTTCCAGCCGCCGCCGGAGTTGCGAACGATTCAGGCTGTAGCCGAGTGCAAGTGCCAACAACACCACCACCCCGAAGGCGATCGCTGGAATTAATGTGAGTTCGGGTGCGTGCATGGCGTCAGATCTTGATATTGACGATCTTCCAAATGATCAGCGCCCCGATCGTTTGCCAAACCAGCGCGCCCAGCAGCAGCGCGCGGCCGGACCAGTCTTCGAACAAGGGTTCAAGGTAGGAGGGCGAGGCCACCTTCAGCACGACGCCCACGGCGACCGGCAACAAGCTGATGATCAAAGCCGAAAAACGTCCCTGAGCTGTCAGGGCGCGCAGTTCCCCCCGCAATTGCAGCCGCAAACGCACGGCCTCTGCTACTTTGCTGAGCACGGCTGTCAGACTGCCGCCGGACTCGCGTTGAATCTGATAGCCTACCACGACCGTCTCGAAGTCCGGGCAACCCACCCGACGCGCCATAGAGTCAAGGGATTCCTCCAATGGAATTCCCAAGCTGGTTTCGCGCAGGACGATGGCGAGGTCTTTGCTCATGGGCGGCCGGCTCATTTGGGCGGCGACCTCCAAGCTTCGGTTCAGACTCGCGCCGCTGCGCAACGAGCTGACCAGCATCTGAAGCATATGGGGAAGTTGCTGCTCGAACTTCGACAAACGTTTCCGCTTCCGCAAGTGCAGAAGAAGAGTCGGAATTCCGTAGCCCGCCACTGCCAATATCCCCGCAGCCAGGTAGGTCTCCAGCAACACCAAACCCGCCAGCGCGCCAAGGGCTGCAACCGCCAGCCGCAATGTGGCAAACTCGCCCGGCCACAACGGCACATCCGCCCCGGCCAGCAGATCGGCCATCCTCTGCTCCCAGGCCCGCCCCCGCGCCCAAGTCACCAGTCGCCCGATGCCGAGCCGCAAGGGAGCCGCTGGGGACGCTGGCGCGAAGGGCCGCTCCGAGGGCGTCAGTCCGCGATTCCTTTCGGCCAGCACGCCGATGCGCCGACGCAGCCTTTGGGTGCCGCCTTCGAAAAGCCGCGCCAGCCCCACGAGCGCTAGCACGACGGCGGCGACGGCTGTGATCGCTACGAGAGTCGCCGGCATGGCACCCACACCTCCTGCCAGTCGGGTCTGACGCGCCGGAAGCAGTCTGACCTTGCCCCCGCAGCGAGGTCGTTAGGCGGGCCACTCCGGTGGATCGCGTTCTCTGAACGCGATTCTTGGGCATGGTGTTGATTATCGCGTTCGGAGAATGCGGTCCACTCCCGCAGCGGCTCGCTGCCTAAACGGGCGTCTCGCGATTCGAACGGTGGTGCGTCCGCGTTCATGGGCCAACAACCCCGGTCTTGGCGCGAGCAGACCCGTTGCCCTTGCTCGCTTTGAAGAGGCTTGCAGTTCGGAATAACGCGCCCAGCGAGGTTGCCAGAGACGACTCTTTGCGTGTCTCCATCGCGCCCAGGCTCCGCGCCAGATCGGAAATGGCGCGAGAGATGGGCCGGTTCGGTTCGCGGAGCACAAATGGCTCGCCGAGGTTGATCGCCGTGGTGGCCGCCTGCATGTCGCACGGCAATCGCGCCGCCACCGGGAAATCGAGGATTCGCTCCGCCTCCGCCGTGCCGATGTTTTTGGAATAGGGATTCTTGTCGCTCAACACCACCCGGAGCTTGCCGCGCGAAAAGTTGGACTCCAGCAGCCGGGCCAGAAACACCCGCGCCGCTTCCAGTCGCGGCAGGTCCACGCCAACCACCAGCAGCACCTCGTCGGCAAAATCGAGCACGCCGCGAAACGCCTCTGTGCCCGCGCCCGGCAGGTCCACCACCGTGAACGGAAACTGGCGGCGCAGGTAAGTCAGGACGTGGAGCAGCATGCCGCGCGGCAGCTCCAGTCGGTCGCCAGGCTCGGAACCTGCCGCCGCCAGCAACGTCACGCCGCTGGAATGAGTCTGCAGCAGCGACTCCACCATCACTTGGTCAACAACCGCCACTTGCGGCGAAATGTCGAGCAGCGTCCGCCGCGGGTTCATATCCAGAAACATCGCCGCGTCACCCCCCGGCACGTTGGCGTCCACCAAAACGACGCGGTTGCCGTTCTCCTCGGCCGGATAGGTCTTTGCGATCGCGCAACTCAGGTTCACGGCCACGGTCGTGCAACCCGCACCTCCGCGGGATCCCACGACGCAAATCACCCGGCGCCGGTCCTCCTCCGACTCTACCGCCGCCAACGACAATCGTCGCTGGGTCTTCTCCACCGCGCTCCGGATCGCTTCCAACGTGCGCTCTTTCTGGAGCGGACAGAATAGGAACCCCGCCACCCCGGCTCCCATCATGCGCTGGAACAGTTGCTCGTCGAAGCCCACCGACAGCACCATCAGGACGCCGATGTCGGGACTCTGCTGGGCCAGTTGTTCGCATACGTCAATGGCCGGCACCTGCGTCAGGCCGCTGTGAATGATCACAAGGTGAGGGTGCTTCAACAACGCCACGTTCAAACACTCCTCGCCTGTGGACACCCGCCCGATGATCTCGAAGCTGGGGTCGCCTTTGACGAACGAGCCGATGGCATCGGCGGTTGACCCCGTGCCATCGGCAATCAAAAGTTTGATCGTGTCTGGGCTCACTTTACACCTGAAAATCGAAAATCCGCGAGACACCAACGGATACCATGCATTACCGTCGTTGTCCAATGGTTGTAATTTAGCAGGCGAAATGCCCGCTGCTGGTTGAACAGAACCTGCACAAATACCGGTCAATCCACATAAAACGCCGGCATCGGCCGCGAATGTTCATTTCTCCGGCCTCCAAGCTGCACATTTTTGTTTGCCTGTCGTCTCGCACATGATGTCATTGGTCTTGCGGACCGGTTGGCCGGACAGACGAAGCACCCTCCTCCCGTCTTCAAGAGCCCATCCGGGCAAAGACACCAAGGGTAAACATGGCTGTGCTTTGGGCTGCGGCTAGTGGCGCTGCTGCAACCATTGCTCCCGGCAAGCCTGCGTCGCTTCCGTAACCAATCGGCCTCTGCTTGAGAGGGCGATGCCCGTTTCTGCTTGAACGCGGTTTGTGACGTGGTAGTGATTGCGCCATGAACCAGCGCTCCGTTTTTTTCTCCCGTCGCGACTTCCTGCGCGTTGCCAGTTCCGGCGTTTTTCCTGCGCCACTCGTTTTGCGCTCCGGCGCGCGGGCCGCCTCACCGAACAGCAAGCTCAACCACGCCTGCATCGGCGTAGGCGGGATGGGCTGGGGCGATTTGCAAAATTTCCTGAAGCATGAGCGCGTGCAGATTGTCGCGCTCTGTGATGTGGACGCCAAGCATCTGAAGAAGGCGAGCGACGCCGTGCCGGGGGCGCGCGCTTACCGCGACTGGCGCGAGCTGTTGGAGAAGGAGGGCGACAAGATTGACTCGCTGAACGTCACCGTGCCCGATCACATGCACTTTCCGATCGCCTACAGCGCGATTATGCGGGGCAAGCACGTGTATTGCCAGAAACCCATGTGCCACGACGTCGCCGAGGTGCGCGCGCTGACCAACGCGGCGATCAAGAAGCGCGTCTGCACCCAGCTCGGCACGCAGGCCGCCTCCGGCATCGGCGATCGCATGGCCGTGCAGTTCCTCCGGGACGGCGTGGTCGGCAAGATCAAGCACGCCTACCTTTGCTCCAACCGCCCCGGCGCGGTGGAGAACTATCGCCTTGCCGGCCCGCGCCCCGCGCGTGGCGAGGAACCGCCCGCGCATCTCGACTGGGACCTGTGGCTCGGCACGGCGCCGACACGACCTTACGCGCCCGGCATCTATCACCCGGTTAAATGGCGCGCGTGGCTCGATTTTGGCACCGGCTGGTCGGGCGACATCGGCTGCCACATCTTCGACCACGTCTGGAAAGGTCTCGACCTGAAAGCGCCGACGACCATCGTCGCCGAGGTGCAGGAGTCGTGGAAGAAATCGCCGGAGCGCCGCGCCGACAACTGGCCGCAAGGCGATCACATCACGTGGACGTTCCCCGGCAACAAACTGATCGAGGGCAAGGAACTGACGGTGGAATGGTTCGACGGCGAGTTCTATCCGCCCAAGGACATCATGGCGCTCAACCCGTCTGGCCAGTATCCACCGGAGTCGGCCATGCTGGTGGGCACCGAGGGCGCGATGCTGGTGGCCTACAGCTCTGGCCCGCTGCTGCTGCCTTTGGAGAAGTTTAAGAGCCTGCCGCGCCCCAAGCTGCCGCCGCGAAATCACTATCATCACTTCGTGGACGCCTGTCTCGGCCGCGAGAAGAACGAGTCGCACTTCGCGCAGACCGGCCCGATGACCGAGGCGATCCTGCTCGGCACCGTCGCCGTGCGTTGCCCCGACCAGACGCTGAAGTGGAACGCAGCTGGCATGAAAATCACCAACTGTCCCGGCGCGCAGCGTCTCTTGAAGCGTCGGTATCGCGACGGGTGGGAGATCGCCGGTGTGTGAACCACGCTTTCCTATGGCCAGACAAACCATGAAACCAACCGCTCTCTCACCGTCATTATCATTGTCGCGGCGCCGGTTCCTGCGCGCCGCTGTCACCACAACTGTCGGCGCGCCGTTGATCCTGCGCTCCAGCGTTCGGGCGGCGTCGCCGAACGGCAAGTTGCAGCACGCCTGCATCGGCGTCACGCGGATGGGCGGCACCGATTTGAAGAACTTTTTGCAACACGAGCGGCTCAAGATTGTCGCGCTCTGCGACGTGGACACCAACCATTTGGACCAAGCCGCCAAGCTTGTGCCCGACGCGCGGCGCTACACCGACTGGCGCGAGCTGTTCGAGAAGGAAGGGGACAAGATTGATTCGGTCAACGTTACGACGCCTGACCACATGCATTTCCCCATTGCCTACACGGCAATTCAGCGCGGCAAACATGTCTATTGCCAGAAGCCGATGTGCCACGACGTGGCCGAGGTGCGCACGCTGACCGAGACGGCGGCTAGGAAAGGCGTTGTCACCCAGCTCGGCACGCAGCACGCCTCCGAGATCGGCGATCGCATGACCGTGCAGTTCCTCAAGGACGGCGTGATCGGCAAGATCAAGCACGTCTATCTCTGCTCCAACCGCGCTGCGCCGAACCGGCTCAAGGGACCGCGTCCGGCGCATGGTGAGGAACCGCCGCCGAATTTGAAATGGGACCTGTGGATCGGCACGGCGCCGATGCGGCCGTATGTCCCGAAAATCTATCACCCCGCGACCTGGCGCGGCTGGCTGGACTTTGCCACGAGCTGGGTGGCCGACATGGGCTGCCACATCTTTGACGCCACGTGGCGCGCGCTCGGCCTGAAAGCGCCGCTGAGCGTCGTCGCCGAGGTGGAGGAATCGTGGAAGAACTCCCCGGAGCGCCAGGCCGACAACTGGCCGCAGAGCGAGCACGTCACATGGACGTTCCCCGGCAACGCGCTGACCGCCGGCAAGGAACTCACGGTCGAGTGGTTCGACGGCCCCGATTTCCTGCCGCCGCCGGAAGCGCAGGCGCTGAATCCGACGAAGAAGTATCCAAGCGAGGCCGCGCTGGTGGTCGGCACCGAGGGCGCATTGCTCCAGCCGGTCGGTTCCGGGCCGTTGTTGTTGCCTTTGGAAAAGTTCAAGACCTATCCGCGCCCCAAGTTGCCGCCGCGGAGCCATTACGCGCACTACGTGGACGCCTGTCTCGGCGGCGAGAAAACGGAATCGCATTTTGCGCAGACCGGCCCGATGACGGAAACGATCCTGCTGGGTGCGCTCGCGCTCCGCTTTTACGAGAGGAAGCTGACGTGGGAGCCGGCGGCGATGAAGATCTCCAATTGCCCGGAGGCCGAACGGTTCCTGAAGCGCACGTATCGCGACGGCTGGCAAATTGCGGGGGTGTAGCCGGGTGTTTCACACGATGCGTCAAATGCCTGCAAGACGGCCACAGGATGCGTTGCTGCGCCGCCCCAGCGGCCAACGCGTTCGGAGAACGCTTTCCACCTTTGCGCGCGGCTCAAATAGGCCAGCCGGGTATCTACGTTTGAACCCATGAAGGCGCTGCTGCTCACCGACTACAAAAAGCTCGAACTGGTTGGGATGCCGGAACCTGCCGTCGGCCCGGAGGACTTGCTTGTGCGCGTCCACGCCTGCGGCATCTGTGGCAGCGACGTGCATGGCTACGATGGGCGCACAGGCCGGCGCATTCCGCCGATTGTGATGGGCCACGAAGCCGCCGGCGTCGTCGCAAAGGTTGGCAGCAACGTGCGGCAATTTCGCGTCGGCGACCGGGTGACGTTCGACTCAACAATCTATTGCGGCCAGTGCTTCTTCTGCCGGCGCGGCCAGGTTAATCTCTGCGATCACCGCCGCGTGCTGGGCGTTTCCTGCGGCGACTATCGCCAGCACGGCGCGTTCGCCGAATTCGTCGCCGTGCCGGAGCGCATCGCCCACCGCTTGCCGGACGGGCTGTCATTCGACCACGCCGCGATGATCGAGGCGGTCTCCATCGCCCTCCACGCGACGAATCGCACGCCGGTCCGTCCCGGCGACAATGCGGTCGTGGTTGGCGCGGGCATGATCGGCCTGCTGGTCATCCAAACACTGCGCCGCGCCGGCTGCGGCCGCGTCATCGCGGTGGACGTAGACGAGAAGCGGCACGAACTGGCCCGGCCACTCGGCGCGGGCGACGCGCTCGACGCCAAGGCCGACGTGCCTGCGGAGGTGATTCGCCTCACGGACGGTCGCGGCGCGGACATCGCGGTCGAAGCCGTGGGCGCCGCCGGGCCGATCCACACCGCCATCGCGAGCCTTCGCAAAGGTGGCGCGCTGACGCTGGTGGGCAATCTCGCGCCCAAGGTCGAGATGCCGCTGCAAGCTATTGTCACCCGCGAGTTGTCGCTGAACGGCACGTGCGCCTCCTGCGGCGAGTATCCCGCCTGCATTGAGCTGTTGGCGGGAGGCCACATTCAAGTCGCGCCACTAATCAGCGCCTGCGCGCCGCTTGCCGACGGGCCGGCGTGGTTTGATCGTCTCTACCGTCAGGAACCTGGCCTGATGAAAGTGATTCTAAAACCGTGAACACGCTGCGAGTTTACGAATGTAGAATCATGCAGGGCAAAATCGTGATTTTGCCAAACCATGATTTTGCCTTTGAACCGTTGATTCGGATCCCTCGATGAATGACAAATCGCTCTTCAACCTCACCGGCCGCGTGGCCATCGTTACCGGCGCCAGCCGCGGGCTGGGCCAGTATTTCGGCCGGGCGCTCGCGCGCGCCGGCGCAGACCTCGTTATCACCAGCCGACGGCTCGATAGCCTGAAGCCGTTTCAAGCCGAGATTGAGGCGTTGGGCCGGCGCGTGGTGCCGCTGCAACTGGACGTGCGCGACTATGAGAGCATCCAGCGCATGGCGGACGCGGCGCACGCGGCGTTCGGCAAGATAGACATTCTGGTCAACAACGCTGGCTGCAACGTCCGGAAACCCGCCCTTGAGATCACGTGGGACGACTGGAATCTGGTGCTCGACACCAACTTGCGCGGCACGTTCTTCGTGGCACAGGCCGTCGCGCGCTGGATGATTCCGCGCCGCTACGGCCGCATCATCAACATCGGC
>JAOACV010000003.1:251-4423 GCA_026417675.1 Verrucomicrobiia bacterium | reverse complement strand
GGTGACCGCCGTGTTCGGCTATGCGGGCTTGGCGCCGTATTGCGCGAGCCGCGGCGGCGTCAAGCAACTGACCATGAGCCTCGCCGACGACTGGGGGCCGCACGGCATCACCGTCAACTGCCTCGCGCCCGGCTGGTTCAGGACCGAGCAGAACAGGGTGCTCTACGAAAACCAGGAGTGGGTGGACTACCTCTGCGACCGCATCCCGCTGAAACGTCCCGGCCAGCCGCCCGATCTCGAAGGCGCGGTGGTCTTCCTCGCCTCCGACGCCAGCGAATACATCACCGGCCAAACCCTGCTCGTGGACGGCGGCATCTCGACGGGCGCCACACGCGCGCTGCCGAGGTGAAAACGACCTGCGGCAAGCTAGGGTCGCTCGTTGGCTCTTGGACAGCCGGCAAACGGTCAGCCACGGTATGGCGCCGCCCAAGTTGGGGGCTTCTCGGCCAACAGGGCTGAAGCCGCCTGCGGCCCGCCCGATGCGCACGAGCGCGGAAACGCGCCGGGTCAGCGGACGCCTGCGATGCGGAAGAAGTTTTGCAGCAGGATTTTTCCGTGCGGATGCTCGTCGTCGTAGATCTCCGGGTGGAACTGCGTGCCATAGACCGGTCGGTGGCGGTGCTTGATGACCTGCACCTTGCACTCGGCAGAACTGGCCAGCAGATCAAACTCCGGCGGTAACTTCTTGCATTCGGCGTAGTGGCGTTGCGGCACGATGATTTCGTCCGGCAGACCCTCGAAGATCGGGTCGCGCTTGACGATGCGGACGGTGCCGAAGTCCCACTCCTTGAAGTAGCCGGGAAAATACTTCGGGTTCGGGTCCTTCTCGCCGGGCTTGAGCTTGCGCATGGGGCCGCTCTTGCCGCCGTAGGTGAGGTAGAGCAAGTGATGGCCGCCGCAGAAGGCGATGAACGGCTTGGTGGTTAGCTTGATCAACTCCTGCAGTTCCCGCTCGCGAAACTTGTCGTCGCGCAGTTTCCATGCGGTCATCACAATGGCCTTGATGTTCGGCTTCTCCAAGTCCCGTCGGGTGATTTGCAGGTAGCTGACCAGCACGCACGGCAGGCCGGAGAGTTCCTCAAGGCGGTTGCGCAGTTGCAACACCTTTCTCAGCCCGTGCGGCAGGCCGTCGGCGTTGTCCTGCGGCTGCAACGGCCGGCGCAGGACGTTGCCGCCGCCGGCTTCCCGAACCTGCTCGCGCAGTTCGGAGGCGTTCTGGGTGTTGATCAGGACGACCGACGGGGGCGAGTTGGTGGTGAACTGCGCCCAGCCGCTGAACAGGTCGCCGGTGCCCTCGAGCGGAGACGCGGCGGCGCCAGCGACCGTCATCACGATCGTCATTGG
The DNA here is from genome assembly GCA_026417675.1 of Verrucomicrobiia bacterium. GTDB lineage: Bacteria > Verrucomicrobiota > Verrucomicrobiia > CAIQCK01 > CAIQCK01 > JAOACV01. Next base: position 3,079 of record JAOACV010000003.1, on the reverse strand, counting down.
GAGAGACAACCAACCGTTTTTCATGTTTGGGGAGTCGGAGAATTCCCAGTTCGGCAATTACTTTTTCTTGACCTTGCCGCCGGCTTCCTTTGCGGGTCGTCTGTCGCGCAACGGCCAGTTCGGATCGTCCGTGCGGGCGGTTTTCATGAGCGACGCGGCCTTGGCAACGAGGTCGGGCCTCTTTGCGGCGAGGTCTTTGGTTTCGCCGGGGTCGGTCTTGAGGTCGTAAAGTTCGATCGGCCTCGAGGGACCGTTGCGGACCGCTTTCCAGTCGCCGAAACGCACGGCTTGGAGCGACGCCTCCTCGTGAAGCTCCCAATAGAAATAATCGCGCTGGGGCGCAGGGCCGCCCTTGAGGAAGGACACGAGCGACAGGCCGTCGGACTTGAAGTCTCGCGGCAGATTCGCGCCGGCCAGTTCGACGGCGGTGGGCAGAAAATCCCAGAACGCCCACGGTTCGTCGCTGACGCGGCCCGCAGGAATCTGGCCGGGCCAGCGGGCCAGCGCCGCCTGGCGCAGGCCGCCCTCATAGAGTTCGCGTTTGAACCCGCGAAGGCCGTTGCTGGCCTGCTGGAAGTGTCGGCCGAGTTCGGAGGATGGCGGGAACGACGAGCCGTTGTCGCCGGCGACGAAAACGAGCGTCTTTCCGTCGAGCCAGAGTTCCTTCAGCAACGCGAGTAATCGGCCAATGTCGGTGTCGAGTCGCGTGACCATGGCGGCGTAGTTCTTCTGTTGGTCGGTCCACGGCTTGTCCTTGTAGATGCCCTGGTCGTCAATCTCGAACCGCCCGTGCGGCAGGGTGACGGAGTAGAACAGGAAGAACGGCCGGTCCTTCTGTGCGCGAATCCACCGGAGCACCTCGTCAGCGATGAGGTTTTGCGCGTAGGTCCGGCCGACGCCTTTGCCGTCGTTGCCCGGCAGGTCGAAGCGCCTGTCGTCATTGTAGAGGAACGTTGGGAAATAACTGTGCGCGTGCCGCTGACAGTTGTAGCCGAAAAAATGGTCGAAGCCGACCTTGAGCGGGCTGCCGCTGGTGTCGAACATCCCCATGCCCCACTTGCCGACGCAGGCGGTGACGTAACCGGCGTCCTTGAGCACGCGCGCGACAGTCAGCGTGCCGGCGGGCAGCGGCATTTGCCCCTCCGGTTGAATCTCGCGGTTGGCGCGAATGGGACAGTGGCCGCTGTGCAGGCCGGTGATCAGCGACGCGCGCGACGGCGCGCAGACGGTCGTGCCGCAATACGCCTGCGTGTAGCGCGTTCCCTCCGCCGCCATGCGGTCGAGATGCGGCGTCTGGATCAATCTCTGCCCGTAACAGCCGAGGTCGCCCTGCGCGAGGTCGTCGGCGAGGATGAAGATGATGTTGGGCCGCGGTTCGGCGGCCCCGACCAACCAGACCGCAGGATACAGCAGCGCCACGAGGCTGTTCAGAAGCCATAGAAGCACTACGGATAGGCGGCGGATTCTCATGCCGTCAGTTTGCCGCATCATCGTCGCAACGGCAACTTTTCCCAGCCGTCTCGACTGCGGCAAGCCGGGGTTGCTGGCCCGCCCCACTTGGTTCATGGAAAGCCTTGCGGATGCAATCAGTTGACCACATGGACCGGCCTGCCGTCGAGGAAGCGGCGCAGGTTCTCCACGGCGATGCGCATAAGGCGGGCGCGCGCGGCGCGCGTGGCCCAGGCGATGTGTGGCGTGATGTAGCAGTTCTTTGCCGTCAGCAGGGGATTGTCGGGGCGCGGCGGTTCCACGGCGAGCACATCGAGGCCCGCGCCGGCGATCTGGCCGGCGTTGAGGGCGGCGGCGAGGTCCGCCTCCTTTACGAGCGGGCCGCGGCTGGTGTTGATGAGGAAGGCCGATTTCTTCATCAACGCGAGCCGGCGGGCGTTGATGAAACCCTCGTTGTCGGCGGTGAGCGGACAATGCAAGCTGACCACGTCGCTCTGCGCGAACAACGCGTCAAGTTCCACGAGCCGGGCGTCGGACGGCACCTCCCGCGGCGGCTGCACATCGTGCGCGAGCACCCGCATGCCGAACGCATCGGCGAGCTTCGCTACTGCCTGGCCGATCCGCCCGAACCCGACGATGCCCATGGTCAATCCTTCGAGTTCGATCAGCGGATAGTCCCAGTAGCAGAAATCCTGGCACGCCGACCAGCGGCCGTCGCGGACCGTCCCGGCGTGATGGCCCACGCGTTGGGTCAGTTCCAGCAGCAGCGCAAAGACATGCTGGGCCACCGACCGCGTCCCGTAGGTTGGGATGTTCGTGACGGGAATGTTTCGTTCCCGAGCGGCGCGCACATCCACGACGTTGTAGCCCGTCGCCAGCACGCCGATGTAACGCAGCTTCGGCAGCGCGCGGATTGCCGCGCGGTCCAGCACGGTCTTGTTGGTGAAGACGATCTCCGCATCCTGCGCGCGCGCGACCACATCGCCCGGCGCGGTCCGGTCGTGGACGACGCATTCGCCCAGCGCGCGCAGTTCATCCCAGCTCAGATCGCCCGGGTTCAGTGTGTGTCCGTCCAGCACGACAATACGCATGGTCTGTGAGTCCTTTCTCCTCGGCATTCTGGCCTCGCGCCGACCGCAAAGACAAGCCGGCAACGCGACATGCAGCGGGCCTCAAGCGCGCCTCGCTTCTGGCGTCTTGATCTTTGCGCGTCGTGTCATGCGCCAGACGTCGAACCGGCGACGCCCGGCTTGCCTCCGCGGGCGGCGCGTTCGCCGCGGGCGCGTCTGGGGCGGGGCTCGCGTCGCGCCCGGCCGGCGCGCCGCCGAGCGCGCCGGCCGTGGGGCCGGTCGCGGCCGGCGCACAGGCTAGCAGTAGCC
>JAOACV010000003.1:0-241 GCA_026417675.1 Verrucomicrobiia bacterium | reverse complement strand
AAAAGCTCCACGCGCGCCGCCGGCTCGAACTCGTCGCGCCGCAGCAACGCCTGCAACGCGATAGCCGCTTCCCCGGGCGAGACACGCTGGCGCAGCCGTGCCGCCAGATGGGGATGGTCGCGGAATGAATTGAACTTGCCGGCCATGAGCTGGTCCACGTCCGGCTCGGCCAGCGCGGGATGGCGCGTGACGATGGTGTTGGCGGCAAGATCGCCGAGCCGTTGCGCGCGCGGACTCAGCA